>CAYYZJ010000832.1:0-2198 GCA_964475615.1 uncultured Flavitalea sp.
GTTCCAGGCGCTCACCACTAATCCGGTGAAAAGCCCGAATTTGATAAATGATTTCATCAAGCAAGATTACAATTAAAACGCTGGCAAATTTGGTAGACGCATCTTTGAAAACCAAGAAAAACAGGGTGGAAAAAGGGTGGATTTTAGATAAAAGAACCTTTTCGGGTCATTTCCTCATACTTAATACGGGCCTCTTTCCGGCTTGTGAGAGATAATTTAGAGTAGATGTTATTTATGTGTGTCTTTACCGTACTTATTTCTATGAAATGAACAGCAGCTATTTCCTTATTGGTTTTACCTTCTGCAATCAGTTGAAGGATCTGCACCTCTTTAGCTGTCAGCAAGCCTGCCGGATTCGGTTTCTGTATTTCAGCCTGCTTTCCATTTTTATTAATTAAAAGCCCGGCCATTAAAAAAGCTACTGCAACCAAACTCAAATAATAATCAAGCTTGATATACCTGTAAATCACAAACAGGTTGATTAGCTCAAAAAGCACAACAACCAAACCTGTTAACAACCCGGCTTTTACTATCAGCAAATGCTTTTTCAACCAGGATTTAATCTCATTCATATTTTTTCCATGATTTGCGCCAGGATGTCAAGGTAATAATTACCGATTTCACCTTTACCCTGTCCGAATGCAAAAATAATGGAAGAAAGACGTATATGTTTATTTTGATCATGACCAGGGGCTATGCTGCATTCAATGCGCAGGAGCTATTGAAGCTGCTGAAAGCCCAGTGACTTTCTCCTCAAAAAACTCCTTGGCGGCATGCTGCAGCAAAGCCGTTTTTTCCAGCAGCAGGGATAATTCATATCCGCTGATCTCATAATTGTCTTTATAACGTACATCTATATATGCATTTTCAAGCTGCTGCAGCAAGGCTTCGGCTATTTCGGTATCATCCGGAAAAAGATCGCTGAGCTGCGGGGCATAGCGCCTGCATTGTTTTTTCAGGGCCCTGAGACAATGCGTGCGGTAATCCTGGCCGGAAAAGCTGAGCACGATGGCCCTGAAGCAAAGCTCGATGGCCTGGTGCAGCATGAAGGCAGTCATCTGATTGTCATTTTTGACAAAATACTGCCTGGCGCCTTCCAGAAAAGCAACTGCTTTATTGAATCCCGGCAGGAAATCCTTTTCCGCCCTTTCTCTCACGAATTCCGCTTTGGCTGCCGTCAGCACCGGCAGCCCGGTCATGCCGTTATCATATACCAGGTTATTTTTGGTGCAGACGCCGGAATAATAAATATGTCCCTCGCTGAGCAGGCGCTGAATATCGCAGGATTTATGCAATGAAAAGCTGATCTGCTCCTGCCTGGCGCAAGCCATTTCGATAATAACGCTGTATTCCTTGAATGCTTTTTGCGAATGGTCGGGAATAACGATCAACAGATCATGATAAACAGCATGATCAATGCCGTTTTGATTAACCAGGAATATCTTTTCAGGATCGGCTAAGGAAACAATAAGGCGGACGACATCCTGAAGCTGATCATCCATCGCCCTATTATAAACGCCGGCAGGCCGGCCTTTCGCTTTTTTTTCTTCATAAATAAGGTAGATGGCTTCCAGCAATTTTTCCAGTCTTTCATATATCTCCGGCATTTCCGGATCCCGGTGCTGGGCCAGCCCGGTTCTTAACCAGATCCACAGCATTTTTCTTATCTCCTGTATATATCCACTGGAAAAAACATCCCTGATCACGAGAAAAGGGTCGGCCATTTCTTTTTCCGTGAGCCAGCATAAGCGGTTATGCCTGGCCGGTAGCAATGTGTCTTGCATCGGATTTCAATCTTGAATTGAGGGGATCGGTCTTGCGCCTGAAGTATTCAGCATTTGCCTGTTATTATGCAACAGTCCCAATGAATCGGACAGGCAATTGAGATCGCAGAGTATGTATTCCGCAAGATGAACGACTACAATATTAAAACAATTTGGAGTGATTCCAAAATCCGGAAAACACTTCCTGAAACAGGAGAAATTCTTAACCTGGTATTTTGGGGCTCATTCCGTGTTTCTCTTATAAAGCATTGACTGCTAACCATAAACAAGTCCGCCTTTTCGATCTATTTTTCTGGTATGCCAATTGAAAACTCCATTACAGTTCTTTATATGCTGCATAAAACTGACCAGCCTGATTACCGTCAATTTATTGAATTGAACTATGAGAAGAGGAAAAGAATGGCGAACTTTAAA
>CAYYZJ010000833.1:0-3316 GCA_964475615.1 uncultured Flavitalea sp.
TTATAAGAACGGATTTCGTGCTCGAGATAATCGCTGTCTCCGTTTTCATAATAGACCATTATATTGAGAAGCCTGGTGGCCCTATAAATAAAGAGCCAGGGCGAGGGCTTGTATAATTGCATAGCCTTTCCAATATAATAATGAGCCTTTTTCAATTCGTTGTTTCCAAAATAAGTAAGGCTGCAATAAAAATAGATTTCCCAGCTTTTTTCTTCATTGATGAAACTGTACATCTGAAGGATGTTGGGATCCAGCGATTTTACAAATTCAAGGGCCGCTTTAAAATTACCTTCATCAGTCAGGACGGCGATCCTGTAAATGCATGTTGTTTTTCTTATTTGATGGCGAAAATATTCAGGATAAGTCGGTTTATCCAGTTCCGCTATTTTTTTCAGATAAAAACCCAGTTCATCATATTGTTTCAGTGTGTGAAGCGAATCGATGATCCCGTTGAGCGTGGAAAAATAATCGAGGGGAGGATGATCCAGGAGATGCAGGTTCTCTTCAAAAAGACGGTTTAAAGAATGAAAAGTGGTAAGCGCCGACCGGTAGTCTGCTATCTCGATAAAGAAAAAGGACTGGAACATGAGGTGCAGTTTTTGGGAAGCAAAACTATATTTCGACTTTTCAGCAACGAGGGTCATTTCGCTCAGCATTAAATCGTAGAGCTGTTTCTTTTTTTCTTCGGAAAATATCTTTCCCGAGTGCACGATCCGGTATTTTAACAGCTCGTATAATGAATAATGATTCTGAATGGAGCTTAGATCCCTGAGGACTTCCCTCGCTTTCATTTGCGTTCCGATAAGCGCTTTATCATTTACTCCCGGAAAATCGGCATCCGATAAAAAATTCAATTCTTCTCTATAAGTGAAATATTCTACCCAATGCTGCTGTGAACGTAATGCGAGCTGCCGGATTCTTTTCAAGTGATCATTTCCTTCAGCGGCAAGCGACCTTTCTTTAAGGATCCTGCTGCGCATGATCTCCTGTAACATTCCGAAAAATGTATCTTTTTCCAGTTTGAGCTGAATAAGGCAATCCGTCAACACTTTCAAAAGATAGCGGGCGGAGTGATTAAGAGATGCATCAGGAGCTGATGCTGCGAAACACTTCTTTACCTGTTTTACATCTCCGGATGGAGACCTGTCAATTATATTGAAAAGAGTGATGTAGTCCTTGTTTCCCTGCTGTATTGCTGAAAACAATTTGAAATATCGCTTCTCCGAGGCAGAAAGGGATTTGACCAGTTTGATGGCTGATTGAATGATCATTTGGCATATCTGGATTTACACAATCAAATAAATTTATATGCAAATTATGTATTGAAACACAATTTTTTACAACAAAATATTTCAGAGGGATATTTTCTCAGGATTTCCAATTATTCAAATTGTTTGTTTCTTTTTGCCTAACCGCCAAATTATTTTTGGTCTGAATATTAACATCTCTTCTTCAATCCTCTTGCTATATGAAATCAAAAAAAATAATCGTCATCGGCAGCTCCAATATGGATATGGTCGTTAAAACAGATCATATTCCTGCTCCGGGCGAAACAGTTTTGTCGGGGTCTTTTTTTATGAACCCCGGAGGTAAAGGAGCCAATCAGGCGGTTGCCATAGCGCGGCTGGGCGGAGAGGTTTCCTTCATTTCCAAAATGGGCAATGATGTTTTCGGGAAACAGTTTTCCCAGCTTTTTAGTGATGAAGGCATCGATACCCGTTATATTGTTTCCGACGATAACCTTCCTTCGGGCGTAGCCCTGATAACAGTAGATAAAACAGGAGAAAACAGTATTGTTGTTGCTTCAGGCGCCAATGCCAACCTTAAGCCCGAAGATATTGGTGAAGATGCCTGTAAAAAAATTGCCGACGCTTCTATTTTACTCATGCAACTGGAAATTCCCATGGAAACCGTTGCATTTGCCGCCAGGCATGCTTCCTCGCATGGAGTAAAAGTAATATTGAATCCTGCTCCGGTCAATACGCTTACAACGGAATTATTAAGCCATATCGATATCATCACGCCAAACAGAATGGAAGCCGAAATGATTTCCGGCATCCCGGTAGTGGATATCGATAGCAGCAAACAGGCGGCTAAAGCCATTTGCGATAAAGGAGTGAACAGTGTGGTGGTTACCATGGGCGCTTTAGGTTCTGTAATCTATCATAATGAAAACTTCTTCGTAGTGCCGGCACAGGCAGTGGAAGCGGTAGATACTACAGCGGCAGGCGATGTGTTCAACGGGGCGCTTGCCGTGGCGCTTTCCGAAGGAAAAGAACTTCCTGCAGCAGTTGATTTTGCCAATCGCGCCGCTGCTATTTCCGTAACCCGTCTTGGTGCCCAACAATCCATTCCATACAGGAATGAACTGATTGCCGAAAGGCTGAATACCCGGATATAAGGTGAACAACATTTATAATTTTTAAACGATGTTTTATGCTTGTCAAACTGCCATTGAGAATACTGACTGTCCTGGCTATATGGCTGGGGCCCACACTTACCGGTTTCGCTGGTAACAATAACGATTCCCTGAGATCCAAAAATTTTCATACTCTTTCGCCCAACAACAAGGTTACCGGAAAAATTACTGATGAAGAAGGCAATCCGCTGGCGGGTGCAACAGTTTCCGTAAAAGAAAGCGGTGTATCTGCCGTTTGCAATGCGAAAGGTGAATTCAGCATCGATGTACAGCGGGGTCAGACCATCGAATTTTCCTATACAGGATACACCCGTCAATCTATTGTCTATAACGGCCAGGCGCTGCTGGAAATACAATTAAAAGCGCTTGCCGCTGATCTTAATCAGGTAGTAGTGATCGGGTATGGTACCATTAAAAAGAAAGATCTCACAGGAGCCGTTTCTGTGATCAAGTCGGATGCATTGCGCGACCGTAATTCTGAAAATGTAGTCAGCGCCATGCAGGGGCTTGCTTCGGGCGTAAAAGTCACCTCCAGCGGATTGCCTGGACAGGAAGCCTCCATAGTCATACGGGGTTTGGGCAGCCTTACCAATAATACGCCCTTGTTTGTAGTTGATGGCATAATTGGAGGCGAAGCCCATCTCAATCCTTCGGATATAGAATCTATCCAAATATTAAAGGATGCTTCTTCAGCCGCTATTTATGGCTCCCGGGCAGCCAATGGTGTCGTAATCATTACGACCAAGCAGGGAAAAGAAGGCCCGATGAAAGTTCAGTTGGATGCGAATTTGACCGATGAATGGTTGCCCCGTTACAATTTAATGGACGCTGAAACCTGGAAGAAATATGATGATATGGCGTACGATGAAGCAATAAGGAGCGGTGTTTCCGGAGTTA
>CAYYZJ010000834.1:0-3115 GCA_964475615.1 uncultured Flavitalea sp.
CGAGGGTAGCGGACCAAAGCGGTCGATCATTTCTCTTCGCATGGCCTCCAGTTCTTCATCTGTTTCACAATTATCCAGCCTTGTGTAAAGCGAAAGACGTTCCGTGATGCTTTCTACATACTCATCTGGTATTAAAATTTCCAGGTCGGTATCGATGGTGCAGTCCTGCACATAGTCTTCCTGCTTCGATATCTCTTCCTTGAAAAGATCCCTGAACTCTGTCCTTTTCAATTCCCTGATGGCTTCATCGAGTATTTTCTGATACATCTCGAAACCGATCTCTGCCATGAACCCGCTTTGCTCGCCGCCCAGCAGATTGCCGGCGCCGCGGATATCGAGGTCGCGCATGGCGATCTGGAAACCGCTGCCGAGATCGCTGTGCTGCTCGAGCGTTTGCAGGCGCTTGCGCGAATCTGCCGGCAATGTGGCCAGCGACGGAGCCAGCAGGTAGCAGAATGCTTTCCTGTTGCTTCGACCCGCCCTTCCGCGCAATTGATGCAGGTCGCTCAGTCCGAACTGATGGGCATTATTGACGATGATGGTATTCACATTGGGAATGTCCACTCCACTCTCCACAATATTCGTGCATACGAGCACGTCATATTTTTTATCGATGAAATCGAGGATGCGGGTCTCCAGATCATGGCCTTCCATCTGCCCATGTGCATAGCCGATGCTCAGGTCGGGACATAACCCCTGGATGATGGCAGCCATCTCCGCCAGTCCCTGCACGCGGTTGAAAATAAAAAAGACCTGTCCGCCCCGCTCGGTTTCATAATAAATGGCATCGCGGATAAAATCTTCATTGTATCCATGCACTTCGGTCTGGATGGGCTGCCGGTTGGGCGGAGGCGTATTGATGATGCTCAGGTCGCGGGCGCCCATGAGACTGAACTGCAGCGTTCTTGGGATAGGCGTTGCCGTTAGGGTAAGGCAATCCACATGCGTACGCAGGGTCTTGATCTTCTCTTTATGCGCCACGCCGAACTTCTGCTCTTCATCGATGATCAGCAGGCCGAGGTCTTTGAACTTAACCTCTTTTCCCAGCAAGGCATGGGTGCCGATGATGATGTCGATCTTTCCTTCCTCCAGCTTTTTGAGGGTTTCCTTTTTTTCCCTGGAAGATTTGAAACGGTTCACATAGTCCACGGTTACGGGAAAATCCTTCAGCCGTTCGCTGAATGTTTTATAGTGCTGGAACGCCAGGATGGTAGTGGGAACCAGCACGGCGGCCTGCTTTCCGTCGCAGCAGGTTTTGAAAGCGGCCCTGATGGCGATCTCCGTTTTGCCGAAGCCGACATCGCCGCAAACCAGCCTGTCCATCGGAGAGGGCGACTGCATATCTTTTTTCACATCGGCAGTGGCTTTGCTCTGGTCGGGCGTGTCTTCATAAATAAAGGAAGCTTCGAGCTCTGTTTGCAGGTAATTATCGGGCGAGTGGGCAAATCCCTGCTGCGCTTTTCGCTGTGCATAGAGTTTGATGAGGTCGAAAGCAATCTCTTTAACCCTGGTCTTGGTTTTTTCCTTTAGCCTGTTCCATACATCGCTGCCCAGCTTGTTCACTTTGGGAACGGTCCCTTCCTTGCCGGTGTATTTGGAAATCTTATGCAGCGAGTTGATGTTCACATAAAGAATATCGCTGTCTTTATAAATAATGCGCACCGCTTCCTGCAGCCTGCCGTTGACCTCTATTTTCTGAAGCCCGCTGTACACGCCAACGCCGTGGTCGATATGCGTTACATAATCGCCGGGCTGCAATTCACGCAGGGTGCGCAGGGTAAGCGCCTTGTTTTTATTATATGCCTGCTTGACCTTGTATTTATGATAGCGCTGAAAGATCTGGTGATCGGTATAGCAAACGACCTTGAGATCGTGATCGATGAACCCTTCATGAATGGAGATGGGAACAGGCGTGAAATGGATCTGCGATTTCAGGTCTTCAAAAATCGTGTGCAGGCGCTCGAGCTGCCTGGGGTTTTCGGCAAAAAGATAAATGCCGTATTTTTTATCCTCCCAGCTTTTCAGGTCTTTGATGAGCAGGTCGAACTGCCGGTTGAAGGCAGGCTGGGATTTGGTGTTGAACACAATTTCGGTTACCGGTGCAACAGCATCACTTCCCTGATCGCCAAACTCAACAAGATGGCGGCTCTGCAGCGCTGCATCGAACAAGGCAGCGGAAATAAAATCATCCCTGCTCAATTGTTTTTTCTGCGCGCTGTCTTCATCATCCCGCATCTCGTATCCCGCATCCCGCATCTCATATCCCTCATCTATAAACGCTTTCAGCTCTTCTTCCTGTATCAATAATCTCTCGCGGGCAAACTGCCTGTCGCGCATCCAGACCACTGTATTTTCGGAAATGAAATCGAACAGGGAGATCTTTTCTTCATTCTCGAACTGCGTTTCGATATTGGGAATGATATTCACCTGCAGCAGCCTTCTCTCGCTCAACTGCGTTTCCGGATCGAAGAGGCGGATGGAATCCACATCATTGCCGAACAGTTCTATGCGGTAAGGCTTTTCATTACCGAAAGAATAGATATCGAGAATGCCGCCGCGCAGGGCGAACTGGCCCGGCTCATACACAAAATCCGTTCGTTCAAAACCATAGTCCACCAATTTTTGCATGAGCGCATTGGGGTCGATGCTGTCGCCTGCCTTGATATAAACGATATTGCCGGAAAGGGTTTTGGGAAGCACCACTTTTTCGAACAGGGCTTCCGGATAAGTGACCAGTATTTTTTTTGCAGCGCCTGCCGGTGCTGCAGAAAGCCGGGTAAGGGCTTCGGTACGCAGCATCACATGGCTGCTGTTGAGGAGGCGGAAATTTTTTTTGTTCTTGAAAGAAGAAGGGAAATAAAAAACATCCAGTCCGCCGGTAAGGTTTTCGATGGTATTGTGCAGGTAGGCCGCGGCTTCTGCATCTTCGGCAACTACCAGGTGGTTCAACTGGCTGGTTATACTATGGCTGAATATGGAGCTGATCACAAAAGCCGGGGCGCTTCCTTCCAGGTTTTTGAGGATGATATGCTGTGGGCTGGACAAAGTAAGCCTGTCCGCCAACTGAAAAAGGCGGGGAGCATTCTGAAACAAACCGGATAACTCCTCATTGTAC
>CAYYZJ010000835.1:0-5314 GCA_964475615.1 uncultured Flavitalea sp.
GGTATCCACAAAATCCTGCATGCTGTGCGTAGCAACATGAGGCTTGTGCAGGGTGGCCGCATGGAATACGGTATTCACCCCATTGAGATGCCGCTTTACAAAAGAGCGGTCTGCAATGGAACCGGTACGATCAGTGAAAGGCGATGATAAAATATCTATTCCACAGACCTCATAATTCAGGTGCTTCAATGTGCGAACCATGGCTTCGCCGAGATGGCCTGCACTTCCGGTAACCAGTACTTTCGTGTTTGACATGATCAATACAAAAATGCAAAAATAACCAGGTATTGGAACTGAAATGAAAAGATTTTCATGACACTGCTGCCGTCTTCCTTTTCAGCACCAATGCACTGATCAGCGAAATCACAAGGCCAACCGGAACAATCTCCAAATAGGTCATCAATACAACGAACAGCGGATTTTTATACCATTCCTTGAAATTGGCCATCTCCTTCGCTTTTTTATCCAGCTCCGGTTGGCTCAATCCGGCTGCTTTCGATTCATTCAATACATGCGTACAGTATTTGTCCATGAAATCGGGATAAAAAAGATAATACTCTATCAGCCATACGATCACATAAATAGTGGACGCAATAAGCGTGATATAAAGCCCGATCCGGAACGCTTTTCCAAAGCTGATGACGCCGTGTTGATACTTGTCCCTGAAATTTTTGACGCCCACGAAAATAAAGGCAAAAGCAACGATCATCGCGGTATAGCCGGCAATCTCATTGCTTTTGAAATCCGCATTGCGGTAGCAATTCGCAGCGGAGTAAACCATCATGCCGGTCACGATCAGCCCGGCAATAAGCCCGAAAACGATAACGATTCTTTTCATTGTTATAAATTTTTATTCCGGTCAAAATTGCCGGATCAGAATCTTTTTTCGGTCATACTTTCGGGTGATTTTGCAAAAAGCATCCTGTTTTCATACCTAGGAATGAGCTATGGAATGAGGTTCAGCTTTTTTGCCTTGTCAACGGCCTGCGTCCTGCGCCGCACATCCATCTTTTCGAAGAGTTTTGAAGAATGGGTCTTGACCGTATTCAACGATACGAATAATCGCGACGCGATCTCCTGGTTGCTCAGTCCTTCGGCCATCAGTTGCAACACTTCCAGCTCCCGATGGCTCAGTCCCAGTTTGGCCAGCTCTTTTTCATTTACTTTAAAATCGCCGTCCCGGCTTATATAAACCGGCTTTTCCACCACTACCGTTTTCGGCCTGGTCAGCTTCAATGCAAGCCAGATGCCCAGTGCCGTAAAAATGAGTGCAATGGCGCCGATATACAGTTCAAAAGCATGGTCTATAATAATGAACTGTAACTCCAGCCACCTGAGCAGAAACAGCAGCATGGCCAGGGAAATGCCGTAGATGATAAGCGACTTGTTCTTGATCAGCATGGTGCTTACAAATATACGTCAGGCCGCCCAGACCATTCCATCTGGCAATTTTCGTTATTTTGCAGGCTCATATCAGCTATGCAGAAAAAGCAACTCAGGAAGGAACAGGCACTTGAATACCATTCTAAAGGCAGGCCGGGCAAAATTGAAGTGGTGCCAACCAAGGCCGCTAAAACCCAGCGCGATCTTTCGCTGGCCTATTCACCGGGCGTGGCCGAGCCCTGTAAGGAGATCCAGAAAAATCCGGAAGATGTTTATAAATATACTGCCAAGGGAAACCTCGTGGCCGTGATCAGCAATGGCACGGCAGTATTGGGACTGGGCGATATCGGCCCCGAAGCATCCAAGCCCGTGATGGAAGGAAAAGGAGTGCTGTTCAAGATATTTGCCGATATCGATGTATTCGATATCGAGATCAATGAAAAAGATCCGGAGAAATTCGTCCAGATCGTAAAAGCGCTGGAGCCCAGCTTCGGCGGCATCAATCTGGAAGACATCAAGGCGCCGGAATGCTTTTATATCGAAAGGCAGTTGCGCGAATCGCTGAAGATACCCGTTATGCACGATGACCAGCACGGCACCGCCATCATCAGCAGCGCAGCCCTGATCAATGCCCTCGAGCTCCAGAAGAAAAAAATAGACCGCGTACGGTTTGTCGTGAATGGCGCCGGCGCCGCGGCCATGGCCTGCATAAAGCTGTATGTTGCCCTCGGAGCAAAGCCGGAGCATTTTATTTTGTTCGACAAGAACGGCGTGCTTCATGAACAAAGAGAAGATCTCGGGGAAGACCAGCGGCCTTTTGCCGTTAAGAAAAGTGACTGGACGCTGGAATCGGCCATGAAAGAGGCCGATGTATTCGTGGGACTTAGCGTAGGTAATGTAGTTAATGCCGATATGATCAGGAGCATGGCCAGAAAGCCCATCGTTTTTGCCATGGCCAATCCCGATCCGGAGATTTCCTATGAAGCAGCCACTGCCGTGCGCGACGATATCATCATGGCCACCGGCCGCAGCGATTATCCCAACCAGGTGAACAATGTGCTGGGCTTTCCTTTTATCTTCAGGGGAGCGCTGGACGTTCGCGCCACGCAGATCAATGAAACCATGAAGCTGGCTGCAGTAAGGGCTTTAGCCGAGCTCGCCAAAACCCCGGTGCCCGATATCGTGAACATGGCTTATAATGAACAGAACATCGTATTCGGCCCGCATTATATCATTCCCAAACCCCTCGATCCGCGCTTACTCGTTACCGTTGCCCCGGCAGTGGCCAGGGCAGCCATGGATAGCGGAGCTGCGCAGACAACGATCGACAACTGGGAATCATACTCCATCGAGCTTAACAAAAGGCTGGGGCTCGACAACCAGCTCATCCGCGCATTGGGCAACAAGGCCCGCAGGGATCCCAAGCGGCTGGTCTTTGCAGAAGCCGATAACCTCAAGATCCTGAAAGTGGCGCAGATCATCTATGACGAAGGACTTGCCTATCCCATGCTGCTGGGCGATGAAAAAAAGATCAGGAGCATTGCAGCAGCAAACAATATCGATATCGACGAGCTGCCCATCATCGATCCGCGGGGCGACGAGCATGAAGAAAGGCGGAAATTGTTCGGCGAAATATTTTTCAAGAAACGCCAGCGCAGGGGATTCAATAAATATGAATCGCTCAAGATCATGCGCGACCGCAACTATTTCGGTTGCATGATGGTAGAAACGGGCGAGGCCGACGGCATGATATCGGGGCTCACCAAGAATTATCCGGATACCATCCGCCCGGCAATACAGGCCATCGGAACAGAGGAAGGCGTAAAAAAAATTGCGGGCATGTACCTGCTGCTCACCAAAAGAGGGCCGCTTTTCCTGGCCGATACCACAGTCAATTTCAACCCTACTGCTGAGGAGCTTGCCGACATTACGCTGCTGGTGGCCAAGGAAGTCCGCAATTTCAATCTCACCCCGCGGGTGGCCATGCTCAGCTATTCCAATTTCGGAACCAGCGATTCGCCCGAAGCCAAGCTGGTGGCCGAAGCCCGCTCGCTGGTAAAGCAAAAAGACCCTGGCCTGATTGTGGATGGTGAAATGCAGGCGAGCGTGGCATTGAACAATACCCTGCTCAAGGAAAATTATCCGTTCAGCGAACTGGTTGACCAGGAAGTGAATACCCTGATCTTCCCCAACCTGGCCGCAGGCAATATCGCATATAACCTGCTTACGGAAATGGGAGCGGCGGATGCCGTGGGCCCTATCCTTCTCGGAATGAAAAAACCTGTTCATGTGCTGCAGCTCGGAAGCTCTGTGCGCAGCATTTATAATATGGCGCTGGTAGCGGTGATCGATGCGCAGATCAAATGCAAGACCTCCACTGAAGAAGCCATGAAAAGATCCTCCTGGTGGAAGCGGGCCAAAAAATAAATGACAACAGCGCGATAGGGACGTGAGCAAAGAAAATTGTATTTTCATGCATTAATAATAAAGGGGAATAAGCCGGAACCCATGTAAACTCCGGGGCGCAGATTTTCAACTCATGGGAAATATATTTACAGAATTCGGACGCTTTTTGCTGATGATCAAAGGCGTGTTCTCAAAGCCTGAAAATGCAAAAATGTATTGGAAGGAATTCATGCACCAGTGTTCGGAGATCGGTATCGGTTCCCTGGGTATCGTGATCATTATTTCTATTTTCATGGGAGCGGTATCTGCCCTGCAAACAGCCTATCAGTTGGTGGCTCCCTTCATCCCCTTATCTACCATTGCACAGATCGTGCGCGATACGGTGATCCTTGAATTTTCTCCCACACTCGTTTGTATCGTGCTGGCAGGCGTTGTGGGCAGCAAGATAGCGGGCGAGCTCGGCAATATGCGCGTCAGCGAACAGATCGATGCGCTCGAGATCATGGGCGTCAATACCAAGACCTATCTCGTTTTGCCCAAGATACTCGCGGCCCTCGTGGTTATTCCCATGCTGGTGATCATATCCGGCGTGCTGGGCATCTGGGGCGGCCGCATCGCTTCCGTGGCCACCGGCATCATCTCCGGAAGCGAATACGATAAAGGGCTGCTTCAGTATTTCAAACCCTACAATGTATATTTTGCGCTGATCAAATCATACACTTTTGCGTTCATCATTTCGAGCATACCGGCATATTATGGCTATTATGTGAAAGGCGGGGCGCTGGAAATAGGAAGGGCCAGCACCAAATCGGTAGTGGTGAGCTGCGTGATGATCCTGTTTGCGGATTATGTACTCGCGCAATTATTATTGAGCAATTCATGATCGAATTAAAAAATATAAAGAAAGGATTCGGCGACAAGATCGTCATCGACGGAGTGAGTGCAGTATTGGAGACCGGCAAATGCAATCTCATCATCGGAACCAGCGGAAGCGGCAAAACCGTATTGATGAAATGCATGGTGGGGCTTTTTGAACCGGATGAAGGCGAGATATGGTATGGCGGGAAGAATTTCAGCGAGATGAATGATGACGAGCGCAAGGAGCTCCGCCAGCAGATCGGCATGCTTTTCCAGGGATCCGCACTGTTCGACAGCATGACGGTAGAAAAGAATATCATGTTCCCGCTGGATATGTTCACCAAAAAAACCTATTCGGAAAAACTGAAGCGTGTAAACGAAGTGCTGGAGCGCGTGAACATGAAAGATGTGAACGATAAATTTCCTGCAGAGATCTCCGGCGGCATGAAAAAAAGAGTAGGCATTGCCCGGGCCATCGTGCTCAACCCGAAATACCTTTTCTGCGACGAGCCCAATTCGGGCCTCGATCCGCAAACCGCCCTGCTCATCGATAAGCTGATCAAGGAGATCACGAGAGAATACAATATCACTACCGTGGTCAATACGCACGATATGAACAGCGTGATGGAGAATGGCGATAAGATCATCTATATGTATGAGGGGCATA
>CAYYZJ010000836.1:0-3658 GCA_964475615.1 uncultured Flavitalea sp.
AGAGTAATAGACGAAGGACACCGTGTAGGCAATCATACGCACAATCATCTCAACGGATGGAAAACATCCGACAAGATTTATTTTGAAAATATACAAAAGGCCGCTGCTTATATCGATTCCAACCTGTTCAGGCCTCCTTACGGAAGGATAAGCCATTTTCAGATCGCTCACCTGCAGTCTTTCTTTCATTACCGCATCATTATGTGGGATGTGCTGAGCGCGGATTTCGATACCGGTATTTCAGGAGAACAATCGGCGCGTTATGTTATTGATAAAGCCCGTGCAGGATCTATTGTTGTTTTTCATGACAGTGAAAAAGCATTCGGGCGACTGAGCATTGCCCTGCCAAAAGTGCTTGAACATTTTTCGGGCCAGGGATACCGTTTTGAAGCCATCCGTTGACTGAGGGGAGGAATTGATGCATAAATTAAAGCCATCGCATTGGCTATAAATAGATTGGGCCGGGGTAGACACCCTGGCCCGTTATTAATCCGTACCCTATGAAAACTGATTTAAAGGTAGAACTTTTTTTGATTTATGCAAAGTAATTTCAAACTCATAGATAATAAGAAAGCCTTTTTGACGTTAGTGCCGGCTTTTCCCGGTTTAATGGAATGCCTGTCTTTCCGTAACCGGCGCCAGATAATGGTTTCAGATCATGTAGAATAAATTCTAACGGTGATACCCGAACGCTGATATTACTGCTCTTTCAATCTACCCAAAAACCTCAACTTTGCAGAAGCAAAACAGCAAACCGGTAATGATACTCATCGACACCCATTGTCATTTATACCTGGAGGAATTTGCAGACGATATCGAGCAAGTCATGCAAAGGGCAGATAACGAAGGAATTAAGAAATTTTACCTGCCGGCGATCGACAGCAGCCATACTGCAGCCATGCTGGCGCTGGAAAAAAAGTTCCCCGGCCGGTGCATAGCGATGACCGGCTTGCATCCCTGCTCGGTCAAAAGCAGCTATCAGCAGGAGCTGCAGCAGGTTGAGGCCGCTTTGCAGCAAAGGAAATTTGCAGCAGTAGGGGAGATCGGTCTTGATTTTTACTGGGACAGGACTTTTGAACCCCAGCAGTATGAAGCCTTTCGCATGCAGATCAGGTGGGCGCTGCAATACGATATTCCCATTGTCATCCATTCGCGCAATTCGATGGCCGAAACCATACAGGTGGTCAGGGAAGAGCAGAACGGCAAGCTGAGGGGCATATTTCATTGCTTTAATGACAGCTATGAATCGGCAAAGCAGATCATAGACCTGGGTTTTTACCTGGGTATCGGCGGAGTGCTGACCTACAAAAATTCCAGGCTGCCGGAAGCCATTAAAGACATCCCGCTCGAACGCCTGGTTCTTGAAACCGATGCGCCTTATCTTACTCCGGTGCCTTATCGCGGAAAGCGCAATGAAAGCAGTTACCTGAAATATGTAGCGGCCAGGCTGGCCGGCTTAAAAAACCGCAGCATCGGGGAAGTAGCGGCCATCACTACTGAAAATGCTGTAAAAATATTCGGGAACTAAGCCCTGAAATTGTATTTTTGCTGCCCTTCCGGAGGGGTGCAGGAGTGGTTGAACTGGCACGCCTGGAAAGTGTGTATAGGAGAAATCCTATCAAGGGTTCGAATCCCTTCCCCTCCGCAATCCAAAAAACTTCCCGCTAAACTTAGCTTATCATGCGATAAACTATGTTTTTTCATTTCAGAAATAAATTTCCTCAATTAAATGCCTTTTGGGACAAGTATCTGCCATTCCAGCAACGAATGGAAGCTCCTGCAAAAACCGTTTTGCTGGATGAAGGAAAAAAATCGCGGCATTATATTTTTATAGAGAAAGGTTGTGTCAGGGCTTTTTTCAATCAAAACGGCAACGATAAAACGGTACAGTTCTTTTTCGAGAATGAAGGGTTGACCTCTTTCGACAGCTTTGTCAACAATGTGCCCAGCCTGGTTACGATTGAAACGATCGAGCCTTCTGTTATTTATTTACTGCCCAGAAAATACGTTCTTCAACTGATCGACGAATTGAGCCATGAGCCGTGCTTTGTGCAAATGATCCTGCAGATGTCGGCACAGCGTCAAATGCATTATATCAATGAATTTGTTTCCTTCATCCGCGATACGCCTGAACAACGCTATCAGAATCTGCTGAATGAAAGGCCGCATATCATCCGGCGCGTACCGCAACATTATATTGCTTCTTACCTGGGCATAAGCCCGGTTCACCTGAGCCGCATTAAGAATAAGCTGGCAAAAGGCAAATTGCATTTTTGATTTGATAACAAATGTTATCGTTCCGGCATTTCCCCTGATCTAATTTTGATTCCTCAAAACAAAAAAATGAAAGCAGCAGTAATGTATCAGCAGGGGGAATTGCCTCAGTATGCAGATTTTCCCGAGCCGGCTGTTCAAAAAAGCGATGAAGTGCTGGTTACTGTTAAGGCAGTGGCCATTAAACATTTCGATAAAGGCAGGGCTGCCGGCAAACACTATTCGGGCAATACGGCAAAGGAGAACGGCCGGGTGATTGGGGGCGATGGCGTTTTTTTATTGCAGGATGGCACAAGAGTATATGGTATTGGTGTAAGCGGCACGCTGGCAGAAAAGGCAACCATCGACAAAGACCGGATGATAAAACTGCCTACTGAATTGGATGATGCTACGGCAGCCGCTCTGCCGAATGCCGTCATCGGCGCTGCGATGGCGCTAAAGTTCAAAGCAGATATTCAGCCGGGCGACGTGGTGCTGATCAACGGCGCAACGGGCTTTACAGGCCGCGTTGCCGTACAGCTTGCCAAATACTACGGAGCAAAAAAAGTGATCGTTACCGGAAGGAACCCAAAGTCGTTGAATGATCTGCTGTCGCTCGGTGCGGATGAAGTTATTTCACTGCTGCAGGATGATGAACAATTCAAAGCACAGCTTGCAGAACTTTATCCGGATATCATTATAGATTACCTGTGGGGACATACCGCCGAAATGATACTTGCCAGCTTAAAAGGCAACGGCGGGTTTACCAATAGAATAAGATATGTGTCCGTCGGCAGCGTAACCGGGGATATTATCCGGTTGTCGTCTGCAAACCTCAGAAGTGTCGACTTGCAGTTAACAGGCTCCGGACTGGGCGCCTGGTCAAGATTACAGCTTGACGGGCTCTTCAGCGAAATATTGCCTGAAATGTTCCAATTGGCAGCGGCTGGCAAACTCAAAGTGGAAACCGTTGTGGTGAAGCTGGAAGATATAGCCGGACTATGGAACCTGGAAGTTCCCGACGGCAAGCGTCTTGTAGTGACCATTTAATAAACCTTAATTACACTCCTTGCTTTTTCCACATCCGGTGTCTGATACATAAATTCCGGTATTTGCGCAAGCGCAGAAGGATGCAGCTTTGGGCCCAGGCCGTAAAACTCCTGAAAGCTCATGATCAACGGTCGCCATTTATCAGGATCTATCCGGTTCGGATACCCTTCCATCAGAATGGATTCTTCGAGGTGAACACGCAGTATCCTCAATTCCATGCTTACGATACGGCCCTGCTGCTGGTCATCTTCCGATGCAACAGGATTTACTGCAATAAGCACTGCTTCCAACTGAACCGGGCATTCCTGTACCCGCGGTGCTTCCACGGTTTGAGCAGGAACCGCGGTCAGGCCGG
>CAYYZJ010000837.1:0-5554 GCA_964475615.1 uncultured Flavitalea sp.
TTCTTCCATTTCAGGATGGCGCCCATGGCCCAGCGGATGAAATGCATATCGCTTTCAATGATCATCTGCCTGAGCATGGCCTTGTCTTCCGGAGATTCATCGGTGAACAATCTTTTCAGCACGGAAGCCGATTGAACAACACGGATGGGTACCAGCTTATGAAGTTGCAGGGCTCCTGCCATCCTGAAATAATCCGGCAAATGCGACGCAACAGGAATGCTGGAGATGAGAATAGTGGTAAGCGGATCATAATGGCGCGATATTTCGGAAGCGATCATGCCGCCCATCGACAAACCGATCAATGCAAAAGGCTCAGTGCCGTCGACCCCTTCCGCCATCCGCAGCGCATAATCAGACAGCGGCTCGTTTTCCTTGGGGTCGATCCAGTTGAGGTAAACCGCCTCAAATCCTTCGGGCAGCGATATATTTTTGAAGGCCCGGCAGTCTGCAGCCAGCCCGCTGATGAAATATACCTTCATGAATGTAAAACTACTGATCGCTCATAAAATAATAAAATCCATACTAAAACCTTTAAGTTAATTTTGCAGCAGAAGCAAGGGGTTATGGATATAAAAAATAACATACTGGAAACCATCGGCAACACTCCACTGATCCGCCTGAACAGGATCACGAGGGATTTTCCCTGCACGGTGCTGGCCAAGGTAGATTATTTCAATCCCGGCAATTCCGTGAAAGACCGGATGGCTGTTAAAATGATCGAGGTGGCGGAGCAGGAAGGCAATCTCAGGCCCGGCGGAACGATCATCGAATGCACCAGCGGCAATACCGGCATGGGACTGGCCCTTGCCGCCTGCGTGAAGGGATACCGGTGCATTTTCACGACAACGGATAAACAGTCCAAAGAAAAAATGGACATCCTCAAGGCCGTCGGTGCAGAAGTGATCGTGTGCCCAACCAATGTAGAGCCCGAAGACCCGCGCAGCTATTATTCGGTAGCCCGCCGCCTGGCCAAAGAGATCCCCAATTCCTTTCACTGCAATCAATACGATAACCTTGCCAACCGCCAGGCGCATTATGAAACCACCGGCCCTGAAATATGGCGGCAGACGGACGGAAAGATCACCCATCTCGTATGCACGGCCGGTACCGGCGGAACCGTAACCGGTGTTGCCATGTACCTGAAAGAACAAAATCCGGATGTACAGATCTGGGCCATCGATGTATACGGTTCTTTGCTCACCAAATATTTCCGCACCGGAGAGATCGATATGAATGAAGTGCATCCTTATGTATCCGAAGGCTTCGGCGAGGATTTTGTTCCGGCTAATTATGATATGAGCGTGATCGATCATTTTGAACAGGTTACCGACAAGGACGGCGCCATCATGGCGCGCAGGCTGGCCAAGGAAGAAGGGCTGTTCTGCGGATACAGCGCAGGAAGCTGCCTGCAGGGATTGATGCAACTGCGGAGCAGGTTAAAGAAAGATGACCTGGTGGTTTGCATTTTTCATGATCACGGCAGCCGTTATGTCGGAAAAATTTATAACGATCAATGGATGATGGAGCGCGGTTTCCTCGATGTAAAAACGTTCCGCGATATCGTGAGCGGACGCCGCGCACAAAAGCTCGTGACCATCGAATCCGATCATACCGTAGGCGATGCAGTAGACCTCATGCAGCAATATCATATCGAAAATATCCCCGTATTCAGCAAAGGAGAAATGGTCGGCGCCATCAGCGAAAGCGGCCTCTTCAACAAAATGCTGCACAACGGGCAGGACATCAAGCATAAAAAAATAGCAGAAGTGATGGAGCCCCTTTATCCCATTGTAACCTTCGATACGCCGGTGGAAAGGATCAGCTCGCTCATCAATAAAGATAACGGGGCTGTGCTGGCAAAGGATGACAGCGGGGATTATCATATTGTGACGAAGTATGACATCATATCGTCGTTTGGTTGATAATCAATTATGTTCTGTAAGCTGGTCTTTCTCAGAATATTTTTTGCTATTTCTTGCTTACTGTGGGAGACCTGGTAATCAACTCAGGTTCCAAAGTCAAAACCTGCAGCTTTATAGTATCTAAAAAAAAACTGTGTTTAGGTCTAAAGGTTGGGTAAAAGCCGGATTTGCTTTCACTAAAAGTAACATATATAGGTAAAAAAACAAGCAGGTCTGTTCCGGATCTATTAATCCATTTTCCTTGTGTTGATCTTATCATTTTAAGAAAATAAGGGACGGCAATTGTATCATTTATACTGCTTACTAAAATACTATCCCCAAGATTTCCATTTTTGCCAACTGTAAATTGAATTTCATAAAACTTGTTTATTTCTTCATATTTGAATGGTTCGTCGCCGATTGATGACGAATAAGCTCGTCCTACAAGTTTGTCAAATTCTTTTTTGCCTCCACTATATTCTAGCCTCAAATTTTGGCTTTGCTGAGAATAACAGTTATAAAAAACTGCAGACAGAAATATTGTTGCAAAATAAAACTTGTTCATATTATATTAGTTTAAGTTATCACAAGGTGTTCCCTTTGAACTATGCTTATAGGCGTCATTGGTAGTTTGAACATCCTCTAAGGTCAAATCATAATTGGCTGCAACTGTAGTTAGAGTAGTAGAATCATATTCTTGAACATCTCCCATACCACCTAATATTAGGCACAAAGCATCATGCGTCGATAAACTTGGATAAATAGTCTGTAGTGCAGTTTGTTCGATATTAACGTAGTTGTTGATCATTTCCTTATGTTGCTGCAATTCATTTTTTATTGCCCCGTTGACATTTAATAATGCATGAATCGATTCATGAAAAATTGTTTCTGCGACAAATTCCTGACTTGCTCCTTTTAATTTGTCTAAATTTAGATATATATTTTCATGACAATAATCACCAGTTAATGATTCTGCTGTATAAGCATCTTCGCCATGTTGTGATACCGCGTGTTGAATAACACTAAGCTCCAAGTTTTCATCACAATCAAATTGATTCATTATTGCCGTCATATCGGGTTTGTATGACCCGTATAAAACACGATTTGCGGCAGACTGGAGACAAGGATCAGTCAAAAGCATAACAATAGTGTCTACCAAATAATCCTCATCTTCATCCTGGTCGCTTGAAAGTTGTTGATATTCGTGATTATTTACAGTTTCATCTCCACCACTTCCATTGCCGCCCTGACTTTCGGTATAGCAGCCTATTAGCTCTGAATATTCATAGGTGCAGCCATATTCGGTACACCAATACCAATCAAGCCAGGTGCAGATTGTAGTGTATTGCTCAGAAATATCGCTTCTTGTCGATCCACTTTGAGAATTATTTCCATTCAAAGTTAAATACGTCGTTTTGTTTTTTTGGAAATTGAATCCTTTAATAAATGACCCGTCCCAGTTTTGAACTGTTGTGAGGCCGAGAAAATTTCCCTTATGTATTAAATAAGATGTTGTATCGGGATAGGCTGAAATAATTTCTGTATGATATTTTTGATTTGCATCTTTATACATTACCAGCCTGGAAACAGAATTGATAGAAATCTGTTTTGAAGAATAAGATAAATTTGATTTGCCGGTATTATCGGAAAATGAAATTGGAATTACTATCGCTTCTGTTTTTGACAACTGAACTACTTTTGCCATTCCCCAATTGATTGTTCTTTGTAAATCCATCACGTGATTAAAACTGTTGTGAGGACATGTTGTAGATCGACCTCGGACGTTTTCAATAAAATACTTTTGTGCATCAACTATAAGCTCGGCATTGGTAGAGGGACGATTGACTTTGAAACTTACTGAACTTTTGTGGCAAGAAAAGTAAATGATTGCCGAGATGGCAAGGATAAGCAGTAAAATTTGGTTGCGCATCTTCCATGAGGTTTAAAGGCTTCAAAATTACCTTTGAAATCAAGTCAAAAAATAGGTGAAAACACCTATCCGGGGAGGTGGCAACAAGATAGCATCAAGGACGGGTCAATGGAACTTTCTCCCTCTACAAACAGGTTGTTCAAAACAGGGCACACATAGTAATCAACAATGATATGATGCCGATTTTACGCGATCAAGACCTTTTTAAGCCTGAAATAAGTGGTCTTACTAAAATCGCATTCGTGTTTCTACGAATCCTGCGGTAATTCCTGAAAGCGAAAAATGAAGCAAATTATCTATTGTTATTAACAATGTGGATATCTACTTTTGATGTAGAAGTTGATTGATACACTCAATCACACTAATATCCGAAAAACCAGAACCGTACTGTCCAATATCCCAAGAAATTCCGGTGAATCCGATATCAGTCAACTTCATTTTTTCTGAATCCTTTATCCCTTGACCAGAACCTATCCTGTACCGGAAAACCGTTGTTGATCTATCCATGAAAACCAATGTCCCTTATCCCTGATTAACCATCAGTATCCTGAAAACCCTGTTTGTAAAGTCCAAAGTCCGAAAAACCAAGTTGAGCAGTGTCCAATACCATCGAAACAACCAACTGCTTTAACTCCTGTACCCCTCCTGCTAAATGGCTCTGATAAAGAAAATTTAGCAGGAGGTTCACGATGGCCGGTCTCTCCTGTTTATCTCCAACATTGTTTTTAAGGCGTAGGGTTGAAGGCGTAAGGTTAAAGGCATAAGGCGTGGGGCATTCTTGTACCTTTGCTTTCCACCCTTTATCTTCTACCTTTTTTTCTTTACCTCAAACCCTTTACCTCAAACCTTCTACCTTTTCTCTTTACCTTACACCGTAAACCTTCTACCTCATGTCCTTTTTTGAGGAAAGAAATGCCGCGCTGAGCAATGAGCAGGATAAGCCTTCACGCAAGAAACCGATCTTTCCGGTCAATGATATGCTGCGCAGTTACCTCAAGCATCATGGCCGCGAAGTGAAACAACCCGTAACCTATAACGATCTCCTGCATATTACGTATGCCGTTCCCTTGCGGGACAAGAACGGGAAGGATACTTTATGGGAAACCGTATCCTACGATATGAAGCATTGGGACTTTATCCGCGAAGGATTGGTGAAAATGTATGCCATCCTCAAAACAGAAGGCGACCTCAGCTTTATCAAACACCTCGACGTAGCCAGGATCGACTACTGCAGCTTTGCCAATTCCAATCCTTTCCGTATCCGCATCGTCAATAAGTTCAACGATAATTACGATCATTATTATATCAAGCTGGCAGATGCTTCAAGGATATACGGGCTGGAGCTGGAGCATCTGCTATCGCCCAACCGCATCACTTTTCTCACCCACGGCAATACTTTGATAGAAGAGCATATTCCCGGAATTCCCGGCGACGTGTTCATCAAAACCTATCTCGATGATCCATCGACCAACAGGATCCGCTTTGCGAAAGAGTTCGTAAAATTCAATGAGCGCTGCTTCGTGAGGCTGCTCGGCGATATGCGGTCGTATAATTTTGTGGTCGATATTACGCCCGATATCGAAGACTTTCAGTACCGCATACGCGCTATTGATTTCGACCAGCAGTCTTATGAAGGGAAAAGAAATCTTTACCTGCCGCAGTTTTTCAAGGAGAACTATCCGCTGGTAGAGCTCTGCATGAAATATCTCAACAAAGATACCAT
>CAYYZJ010000838.1:0-2878 GCA_964475615.1 uncultured Flavitalea sp.
ATCCGCTGGGCTTTCATTATGGTAGAAACAGCTTCGGCCCTCCTGTTGAGGTCAGAAAACTGGATGATATCCGCAGCAGCCTGCTCGATCCGCATTGCAGCGGCCCTGAAATTGTTTATGCCATTGCCATGGATACCGGCAAGCCGCAGCATAAACATATTCTTGAACAATACATGCTTTTGTTCGGGATCGTTACTTATGCTTCCGGGCGTTTGGGACAGGAGCCGGTGCGCAGCCAGGGGCATATTCATCGCATCTCGCAGCACAGCGGATGGTCGCCCCCGGAAGTATATGAAATATGGAGCGGCCGAGCGGTGATCTATATGCAGGAATATGCCGATGATGATCCGGGCCGCTGCTTTGCTGTATACGCAGGCCCGGGCGATGTGGTGATCGTTCCGCCGGGATGGGCGCATGCTACCATTAGCGCCGATCCCCTGCAGCCATTGACCTTCGGTGCCTGGTGCGATCGCGAATATGGTTTTTTGTACGATAAGGTGAGGGCGCATAAAGGACTTGCCTGGTATGCTTTACTGAATGAATCGAATGAAATATACTGGAAGCCCAATCCGCATTATCATCGATCGGAGCTGATCAAAAAAAAGCCTGCCGATTATTATCCATCCTTCGGTATAGAAAAACAGATTCCCATCTACACGCAATTTGAAACTGATCCCGATAAATTCCGGTTTGTTTCAAAACCGGATCTGAAGCGGGAGGCATGGGAAAATTATGTTCCCTGAAGCAAGTCAAAGATCCTTTTGCAGTGCGGCTGAAAATATTAGGTATTTTTTTATATATCACGAATCTTAAATGGTCTTTTGGAAAGACAGTGAAATTATGTATTTTCGATTGTGGCCAAAATGGATTCCAACTGCTTGCTGAGCGACGATCAGTTATTGGATATGCTCAGATCCGGAAAAGAAACTGCCTTTACTGCAATTTATGAAAGGTATTGGAGCGTCATATATGCACAGGTACTGAAAATGACGCACGACGAAGAAAATGCAAGAGACCTTGCACAAGAAGTCTTCACTACTTTATGGATGCAATCTGCCACCATCAGCCACAACAGCAATCTGGCCGGATACCTTTATACCATTGCCCGCAACAAGGTGTTGAACCTGATAGCCCGGAATAAACTGCGCCGCAATCATCTCGGATCGCTGGCCAGGTTTGCCAGTGAAATGAACAATACCGCGCTGGAACAATTGACTGAAAAAAATCTTGCTTCATTCCTTGAAAAAGAGATCCGGAGCCTTCCGGAAAAAATGCGAGTGGTATTCGAGCTAAGCCGCAAGCAGGAGCTTTCTCATAAAGAAATTGCCGAAAAACTGGAGATCTCCGATAAAACGGTCAAGAAGCAGATCAATAACGCCCTGCGCATCATCAGGCTGAGGCTTCATACGCTTAAAGAAAGCCATCACTGAGCAGCTACAAAAAAATTTTTCCTTTCTTCTACTCCCTGGAAGCATGTTATCTGTTTATTAAATTATTCAGTGAACATCTAACTTATGAATGAACAGGAAGCTCAGCAATTATTAGAAAAATATTCCCAAGGATTATGCACGCCTCGTGAAAAGGCATTGGTGGAGCATTGGTACCAGCAGGAGCTGGCAGCAGGGCAGTTGCCGGATATGGAAGCGCATGCCGGCTACGATAAAGAAGAGATATGGAAAGGAGTGCTCGAAACGACCGGACTGAAAAAGCATCCGGCAAAATATATCATACTGCGAAGAGCGGTTGCCGCCGCTTCCATTCTGCTTGTGCTGGGCACAGCCGCTTATTTCTATTTCGGCAGGCAGCCGCTTCCTAAAAAAGCAATCGCCGGAAAAACCACTAACGAAATTTTGCCCGGTGTAAACAAGGCCACGCTTACGCTGGCAGACGGATCGAAGATCGATCTGGATGATGCCAGCGGCCTTGTTGCCGTTCAGTCGGGCATGCATGTCAGGAAAACGAAAGACGGCCGGGTAGTGTATGAAGGCAGTTCCGGAACAAAACAGGATGCTGCGCCTGTACCTCAAAAAATAGAAACGCCGAACGGCGGCCAGTTTCAGGTAACGCTGCCCGATGGAACGCAGGTATGGCTGAATGCCGCTTCGGAGCTGCGTTTCCCTTCTGTGTTTACCGGCGACTACCGGATCGTAGATCTGAAAGGCGAAGCCTATTTTGAAGTGGCGAAGAATAAAAAAATGCCTTTCATTGTCCGCGCACAGGGAACGGAAACACTCGTAACGGGCACGCATTTCAATGTGATGGCTTATGAAGAGGAAAACCACAGCGCCACCACCTTGCTCGAAGGTTCGGTTCAGGTGAGCAATTCATTCAGTAAAGTGCTGTTAAGCCCGGGCCAGCAGGCCGTGAACACCCGGCAAATGAAACTGTCGAAGAGCGAAGTGGATGTGGAAACGGTAATAGCCTGGAAGAACGGGCTGTTCAAATTCGACAATGCAGATATCGAAACGGTCATGCGGCAACTGTCCCGCTGGTACGATGTAACGGTGCAGTATAAGGGAAAAGTGCCCGACAATCATTTCACCGGCTATATATCCAGGAACTCCAAGCTGTCGCAGGTGCTGAAAATGCTCGAGCTGAGCGGAGTGGAATTTCAGGTGGAAGACAGAAAAATAAATGTATTATAATAACCTGTAAATAAAAAAAGCTATGGGGCCATAAACATGCAGAACCGAACGCCCTGAAAAAACAAAACCGGAAACGGTGCAACGTCTCCGGCAAGTTTGGGCTAAAAAACAGTTGTCTTAGCAAACAATTTTATTCTCCCAAAACACTGCAATATATGCAATTTTTTGCTGCTTGCATAAATTCGCTTTCACGAAGAGCAGAGAAAGCCATTTATGATCCATGGTTAAGATCG
>CAYYZJ010000839.1:0-1745 GCA_964475615.1 uncultured Flavitalea sp.
ATAGCAGACCACCCCATCAATAAAGTCAAAGCGCTGCTTCCCCATCATTACAACAAATGATCAATCTCTTCTTTACTGAAAAAAATTATCCTTGCAATACGTATTTGGTCGAAGGATTACAGTTTAACCGCATCAGCGAACTGTCCGAAGAAGATAAAACCATCGTCTCTAAACTCATCGACGCTTTCCTGTTCCAGGAAGAAATGAAACAAAAACTAACTCAATAAAAAACCGCTGGCCAGCAGCCAACGGTTACAAAAAATTATTGTTTATACAAATTATGTGACATTAACCTTAATACCTTCTGATTGTAGCATTTTAACAGTCATTGATACTATTTCCTTTTTCTTATCTGATGAAACAGGGGTTTCATTCGTCTTATCAAAATATCTTACGTTATCAGAAAATATAACTAAATCAAATTCGCCTACTGACATTTCAGAGTCTACAAAATATTCATTTTTGCCATCCTTAAAAAGTATGCCTGCACGCCCTAAAATTTTAACTGAACGTCCTTCTTTATCTTTTGCATCTTTCATAACTAAATTATTTTACTGTATGAGTAATAATGTTTATTCCATTTTTCTGTAAAATAGGCCTTTCTACATTTAACCAAATGCTATTTGATCGCAAGCGGCTAAAATTAATATATGAGTTTACTTCACCTTCAGCGCCTCTGGCAAATGAAGCCGATGCCATTTTCCATAAAGGTCTCGTAAGTTTAAATGAGGTTAGATTTGTTAACCCTGTTAAAAGGCGTCCGCCCCTTGTCATTTCCAAAGTGCGTCCTCCGGCAGTTTTAGCAAAATCAGCAGCAGCGTTCATAGCAAGTTCACCACCTGACCAAAACACCCGTCCACTAGCTGAACCAAACAATGAAAAACCTTTAAGCTCTGGAAAAACGGGTACAAAGATTGATTCCGGATAAATTGGCTCGATCGCATCAGATTTTCGGGAGAACCCAAATATTTCGCTTGCCTTCAACAATGCATCATTATCCCTAAATCCTTTAGGGTCTGCTCTGTCATTGTACCCTCCAATCCATGCACCTTCAGTACTTCCTTCACCAGGCCTCCAGGCTTGGGCTGTAATATTATAACCATTACCATACCGGCCACCAGGCGAAGGTTTAAAGTTAATAGTGTAGTTATAATCTTGTGTTGCATCACTTGTTACAGTTCCCCGGCCAGCTTTTGCAGACATGCTATTCGAAAATACATTCAGCGTGCCTGTTTTATTTTTTGCATCACTGCTATACAAAAATGAGAAATTCCCTTTGGTCATGTACGCATCCGAAACAGAACCTGCTTTTGGAGTGCCATCATTATTATAACCTACCCAACTGTACCCTGTAGTATTTCCTCGCTTATCTTGTGTTGGCGCCCATTCCAATCCATCCTGATCAACTCCATCAATAGGTCTATCCATTGCATATACATAGGGAGACCAGCCAGGATACTGAGAAGCTAGAGGATCCACACTCCAGAACACTGGTATTCTTGAACCATACTCCCTCATACCGTAATCATAGAGATTCCACTCACCCTCCACTTCATTATCCTTCAACTTCCCATTGAACCCAAAACGATACGTATTCGGATTCAACACCCTGGACACCAGCCTTTGCCCGAACGGATCATACTCCTGGGCATCCACAATTTCCACCTGATAGCTCCCTGTCAAAGAACTATTGCCTGCTGAAGGTACACCTATTTTTTTATCCGATATCACGGCCAGCACACTGC
>CAYYZJ010000840.1:0-4927 GCA_964475615.1 uncultured Flavitalea sp.
TTACCCGCTGAGCGGTTGATGAGATTATTGGCTGTATAATCCCTCCATTTTGCGATCAGTTTTTTCATGTCATCCGGAAGCTCGCTTTCAAACAGCATTTCCTTATGTGTGGTTGGATGAACAAAGCCAATGGTCTTTGCATGGAGCGCGTGCCGCGGACAGATCGCAAAACAGTTTTCGACGAATTGTTTGTACTTGCTGAAAACGGTTCCTTTCACAATTTTATCTCCTCCATACGTTTCATCATTGAACAGCGGGTGCCCGATGTATTTCATGTGCACCCTGATCTGGTGCGTGCGGCCTGTTTCGAGCACGCACTGAATTAATGTTACGTATCCAAACCGTTCCAGCACTTTATAATGCGTGATCGCTTCCTTGCCATGCTCTCCTTCAGGATAGGCATCGAACAATTTACGGAACCGCTGGTGCCTGCCTACATGGGCAACAATGGTTCCGGATTCATTCGCCAGGTCGCCCCAGACAAGCGCAATGTACTGGCGCTTTACGGTATGGTCGAAGAATTGTTTGGCAAGATGGGTTACTGCGCGGGCTGTTTTGGCGAGCACCATCAGTCCGCTGGTATTTTTATCTATCCGGTGAACCAATCCGAAACGGGGAAGGGTTTCTTCATTGATGTTTTTATTTTCCTCCCGGAGATAATAAGCTATGCCGTTGATCAGCGTGCCGGTGTAGTTGCCCGATGCGGGATGCACCACAAGTCCCGCGGGTTTATTGATGATGAGCACATCGTTATCTTCATACACGATGTTCAGGGGCATTTTTTCCGGAATGATCTCTTCTCCCTGGATTTGTTTTTCGGAATAGATAATGATCTCATCTGCGGGCCTTATCTTGTAATTGGGTTGTACGGTTTTATTGTTCACCAGCACGCGGCCCGTTTCAATGGCCTGCTGTATTTTATTCCGCGAAGCGTTCTCGATCCGGCCGGCCAGGAATTTATCCAGGCGGAGCGGTTCCTGTCCCTTATCTACCTTGATAGACATGCGCTCATAAAGCTCATCCGAACCGCCACTGCTGTCTTCCATTTCATCCTGCATGCGAGAAAGTTTTCGCAAAAATAGACAGTTTACAGGTTACAGTCTACAGTTTCCGGTTTCCAGTGTACGGTGTGCGCTTAAAGAACTGCAAACTATAAACTATAAACTGTAAACCGTAAATTTGCATTCATGAACTTCCGTCAAGTTATGTTTGAAGACCTGGGCAGCATGGATTACAAACAGGCCTGGGATTATCAGGAAGCGCTGTTGCAGCAAAATGTACGCGCGAAGCAGGGAATGGCGCAAACTACAGATCATCTTCTCTTTGTAGAGCACGATCCCGTATATACGCTGGGAAAAAGCGGTCATGTTGAAAACCTGCTGTTGGAAGAAGATGTTATGGAAAGCAGAGGAATCCGTTTTTTCAGAACCAATCGCGGGGGCGATATTACTTTTCACGGCCCCGGCCAGATCGTAGGCTATCCGATCCTTGATCTGGAAAAATTCGGAACCGATATCGGCAAGTACCTTCGCGCCCTTGAAGAAGTGATCATCCGTACACTGGCGGAATATGGAATTAAAGGAGACAGGTCTGCAGGAGAAACCGGCGTTTGGATAGAGCCCGGCGTCATCGGTAAAGAACGCAAGATATGCGCCATGGGCGTGCGATGCAGCCGGTGGATCACCATGCATGGATTTGCACTGAATGTAAATACCGATCTTTCTTATTTTGGCGGCATCATTCCCTGCGGTATTCAGAATAAGCAGGTCACGTCTATTGAAAAGGAGCTTGGCTCAAAAATTCCAATCGAAGAGGTTAAGGGAAAAGTAAAGCATCATTTTGAGGAAGTGTTTGAAGCAAGGCTGGTGAATAGCCGGCAAGCCGTAATATAATTCCTATCGCGGCATAATCGTATAAATGCCAGGAGAATTACAAAGCGCTGTTTCGTTTGAGATGAGATAGCCTTTTATTATCAAGGCAGCCACCCTGTTAACCGATTATAAAGCTGATCCGTCCAGTTGCCGCCGCAATGCGTATTGCAACTGTTGTCGGTTACTCCGCCGCTCTGGTCTTTGATGGAAGAGCCTGACGGTATCTGGTCATACAATTCCTTTCCCGAATAATCGCCTTCATTGTTGCCGCTGCAGGCAATGCTGAACACCGGTATCTTGAAATGCTCCGCATCCCACTGGCCGCTTGCGCCGCATGCCGCCAGCACCCCTTTGCAATAAGAAAGCGTATTGTCGAGCGCAATATCGGTGAGCAGCATGAAACTGGCATAAGAATATCCGCCCACTACCGAACGGCTTTTATCGACGCCGTATTCGGAAGCCAGCGCAGTAATGCATTTATCATAATCCTCGCCGATCATTTCCGCACTTCCGTTCCAATCGGCATTGCCCGGTGTTTTGCGGTATTGCACAATGGCCGCCACATAACCGTTTTGAGCGGCTTTATTGCTGAGCTGGTTTTCCGGCCCGCCGTCGAGGCTGCCGGCGCTGGGATTGTTTTCATCATTGCCGCTGCCCATTACCAGTATGCCTTTGAACTGCGTTTCGTTCTTCAATGCATATACCTTGAAGCTGATGCCGTTTGCCGTTTCTGTTTTTGAAACCACTTCATCATTATTGGTATTGTTGTCTGATTTACTTTTTTTGCTGCAGCAGAAAAAAATAAGGCCGGTGCTGAGGCAGAGTATTGCGGATGATTTCATAAAAATGCTTTGCCGGAAAAATACAGGCAAGGCATAAATGATCATATCCCATAAATGGGTGAGCGGCTAAAAATCTTTCGGAATAAATAGTCTGTTCTTCTCTTTCAGCTTCCCGTCTTCATACAGCTCAAAGCGGAACCAGCCGGAATGAAGGAAATTGACCTTGTCGAGGATGAGCAGAGGCTCTTTGATCTCTTTGATCTCCAGCAGCGGCGAATTATCCTGCTCAAAAAATTTCACGCTATATCTTTTTCTGGTGGCATCGGCCAGCGAAATGGTCACATTGCCGTCTTTGCCCGTGAAAATATAGGACGATATTTTATACACCTCCCTGATCTCCCTGGGAGGAGGCACATAGGCTTTGATGAGGATCGTATCGGCATGTATGAACAGCAGGGTGTCCTTTGTTTTGCTCAGCACGGAATCGCGGAATGCGCGGATCATTTTTCCGGAAACCTGCCCGATCACCGAATCCTTTTCCTTGATATAAACGGTTTTTTCCACTTCTATCCTGGAAGGAGCATTGATCTTTGCAGGACTGATCACCGAAGGCGTTTGTTTATTGCTATTGTCCTGCAGGTAAACGATGCGCTGGTTATCCACCCGGTTCAGGGTATTGTCTTCCTCCGCTGCATTCGGCTGGGCCTGGGCAACGGCTTCGGGCAATGCGCGCCTTGACTTTGAAAAAACGTACTGGCTTTTATCGAGCAAAATAAAGAGGCGGTAATACATGCCTGCGCCAGGGGCCTTGCTGTCTACAAATCCATTCTCCGGAACAGTGGGATCGGGAACAGTGAGCAGCGTGGTAAAATTTTTCAGGCTGTCGCTGGAGCGCTGAATGCTGATCTGGTTCACGACCGGATAATGATTCCTCCAGCTTATGATGACCTTGCCATTGGGTTTGATGATGGCCGAAAATTCCGGAAGCGTATCCTGTGCCATTGCCTGGAACACAAAAACAATCAATAAAAGCGGTACAAGAATAAAACGCATGTACTAATCAATAATCTTTAATGCCCTGTTGGTCAGCAAAGATAAGGGATGAGAAAAATTTTGTATCATTTAAAAGTCAAGCATTCCCTTAGGCAATGACCGGTTGCCCTGCAGGCCGCCGCTATGGATCAGCAGCAGGCGGCTTCCTGCAGGAAAATAATCCCGGCCAGCCAGGTCTGCAACGGCATAGAACAGTTTTCCCGTGTATACAAAATCGGTAGGTATGCCGGTCTGCCGGTGCAGTTGATTCATAAAATGTATAAGCTCCGGCGTTTTTTTTGCATAACCGCCGAAATGATAGTCATGATGGATCCGCAATCGTGCTGCATCCTGAAACTCCTGAAATCCTTTCAAAACGCAAATACCGTGCACATATTGCTGTGCCGATGCAGCACGGGCGAGGCCGAGACACATGGTTCCGGTTCCCATGGCGCAAAAAATATGTGAATATTTCGATTGGTCTGCAAGCGCGAGTATTTCTTCACTTCCTTTTATTCCGGCTTCGCCCGCTCCGCCTTCAGGAATGATATGGGATGATGGGAATTTTATCGAAAGCTCATGGAGCCATTGTGTTTTTTCCCTGTATTCAGCACGGCTCATGAACCGGAGCTGCATGCCGTAACCGGCTGCTGCCTGCAGGGTAGGAGATGGCCTGCCGGAAGCTTCTCCGCGAATGATGCCGACGGATTCAAAGCCGCACTGCTTTGCTGCGCAGGCCAATGCCACAATATGATTTGAATAAGCGCCTCCGAAACTGATGAGCGTTTTGCTTTTCCCGGCCGCTGCATCGAGCAGATAATATTTCAGCTTGAACCATTTGTTTCCCGAAATCACGGGATGGATCCTGTCCAGGCGCAATGTATCGGCCTCGATTCCCTTTTCTGGAAAAACAGGCAGGGGTACCGGCTCAATATCAGCCAGACCGGTATCGACGATTGACGATATTTTTTTATTTTCGTGCACGAAAAATTAAAAATACAATAAATGCAACCAACGCTCTTGATTTTGGCGGCCGGCATGGCATCGCGTTACGGCAGTATGAAGCAGATACAGGGATTTGGCCCTTCGGGAGAAACCATCATGGATTATTCCATTTACGATGCCATCAGGGCGGGATTCAAAAAAGTGGTTTTCATCATCAGAAAAGATTTTGCCGACGATTTCAAAGCCATATTCGAGCCTAAATTGAAAGGGCGGATTGCCATCGATTATGTTTATCAG
>CAYYZJ010000841.1:0-3715 GCA_964475615.1 uncultured Flavitalea sp.
AACGCGCAGGAAAATGATATTACCATTCAATACACTGCCATCGACATGAACAACGGCCCGGCCATCAAATACGCGTACAAACTGATCGGCGAAGATACGGGATGGGTGATGGCAGGGCATCAGCGGCAGATCAATTTCAGCCATCTGGCTCCCGGCAAATACACTTTTATGGTTCGCGCGGCAAACAGCAGCGGCACATGGAGCAGCGAGCCTGCCAGCCTGAGCTTTAGCATACGGCCGCCGTTCACGCAAACGGGATGGTTCTACGGCTTATTACTGCTGGCAACCGGAAGTATATTTTATGGGCTTTATCGTTTCAGGTTAAGGCAATTGATCAGGACGGAACAGATCCGCACCGAAATTTCAAAGAACCTGCACGATGAAGTGGGGGCCAATCTCACCAATATCAGTCTCAGCAGCCTGCTTGCGCAAAAACAATTGCAGAACAAAATAACGGTAAGCCGTTTGCTGGAGCGCATTTATGAAGACAGCCAGACCGTATCGCAGGTAATGCGCGATATTGTGTGGAGCATCAATCCCCGGATCGATACGCTCGGCGAAGCGTTGCCGAGGATGGTGCAATATGCTTCGGAGCTGCTCGAGGCAAATGAAATAGAGCTGGAAGCGCAGGTAGATCCGGCAGTGGAGCAGGTAAAGCTCGGCATGGAGCAGCGCCGCGATGCCTATCTGATTTTTAAGGAAGCGGTGAACAATATGGCCAGGCATTCAAAAGCTTCGCGCGCATTGATCCATTTCCGGCTTATGCATCATATCCTGCTCATGACCATTGACGACAATGGAAAAGGTTTCGATCCCGCTGCGGCGCTTGTGCAGAACGGACTGAAGAACATGAAGGAAAGAGCCCGCCGCCATCATTGGAAATTGCAGATCAGATCAACGCCCGGAATGGGAACCAGCATCGGCCTGGAGATCAGAATAGCATAAATATGCCATTTGACCGGGGGAAAGGCTGCTTTAATTTTGTTTGTTCTATGACCACCCGCATCATTATTTTTGAAGATAATTCCCGGCTCAGGGAATCGCTTAAAACCTTATTGAGCGGAGTGGATGGCTATTTCGTTTGCGGCGATTATGAAAACTGCGCGCAGGCTGCCGAAGTGGTCGGGGAACAGCAGCCCGACCTGGTGATCATGGACATCGACATGCCCGGCGTGGATGGCATAACCGGATTGCGCGTTATCAAGGAAAAGCGCCCGCAGACCTGCATCATCATGTATACGGTACTGGAAGATGACGACCGCCTGTTCCAATGTCTTTGTTCCGGGGCCAACGGTTATATTTTAAAGAACACTTCTTTCGTGCAGCTCCTGGAAGCCATCGAAAATGTGCTGCATGGCGGCGCTCCGCTTTCGCCTCCCATTGCAAAAAAGGTATTGCAGTCGTTCCGGCAGAATGGAAGCGGCCGTCAATACCATCTTTCCGAACGCGAGCTGGAAGTATTGAAATATCTCGTGAAGGGATACAGCTATAAAATGATCGCTTCCAACTGCAATATCAGCGTGGACACTGTTCGCGGCCATATCCGTAACATCTATTCCAAGCTCCACGTAAACTGCGGCCGCGAAGCCGTAGCCAAGGCGCTCCGCGATAAAATCGTGTAGAAGTCGTGGTCGTGAATCGTGAGGCGTCAGTCGTGAATCGTAAGACGTTAGTCGTGAATCGTAAGACGTCAGTCGTCAAATATAACTCATGCCTCACGACTGACGATTCACGACTGACGATTCACGGCTGACGATTCCCGCTCAAAACAGCATCTTTATGCCATTGACGCCCCCTGGCGGCCCGTCTAATTTTGCGGGAAAGCTGTTGTACATGAAAAAAAATAATCTCACCAATGCCCGCCGCGATTTTCTTGGAAAGATCGCTGCCGGCGCCGCCGCCATGGGCATCGCAACCCTTGTTTCTCCATTAAAAATCCAGGCTGAAAACAGATCGGGCTTTGAAACTCCGGAAGATGCCGACGCCTGGTTCAGTAAGATCACCGGAAAACATCGCATAGTCTTCGACGTTACCCGGCCGCATGAAATATTTCCTTTCGCCTGGCCTAAAGTATTTTTATTGACCAACATGGGCGGGGGCATGACGGAAAAAGACAATACTGCGGTAGTCGTACTCCGCCATGACGCCATTCCTTATGCTTTTGAAGACAGGCTTTGGGCCAAATACAAGTTCGGCGAAATGTTCAAGGCCGATGACCCTGCCACCAAAGCGCCATCCACCCGCAATCCTTTCTGGAAGCCCAAGCCCGGCGATTTCAAAATACCCGGCATAGGCAATGTGGATATCGGCATAGACCAGTTGCAGGCCAGCGGAGTGATGTTCTGCGTTTGCAACATGGCGCTTACCGTATACACCGCAGCGGTTGCACAGCAGACGAATGCGGATGTGGAAGACATAAGAAAAGACTGGCTGTCCGGACTGCTGCCCGGCATTCAGGTGGTTCCATCGGGAGTATGGGCTGTTGGCCGTGCACAGGAACATGGATGCGCTTATTGTTTTACCGGATAACATGCAAAAGCGCATTATATTTCGGGTGATGGTTTCCGTTATAGGGATCATCGCGCTTCAGCAATGCCGGACTAAAGACCAGCCATTGGCAACGGCATCCGCTCCTGAAGATGAATTCTGGATTCCGCCCGATACCAGCCTGATCCCGCATTCGCCCCAAGGCGAGCTGATCAGGTATGGCAGGGCGCTGATTGCCAACACGGCTTTTTATTTCGGGCCCAGGGGCATCCTTATGCATGGAACGAATGGAATGAATTGCCAGAACTGTCACCTCGATGCAGGCGCCCGTCCCTTTGCCAACAATTTTGCTGTCGTAGCTTCCGGCTATCCCAAATACCGCGACAGGAGCGGGAGGGTGGAATCCGTGGAGTTCAGGATCAATGAATGTTTGGAAAGAAGTCTCAATGGTAAAAAGATCGACAGCGCGAGCCGGGAAATGAAGGCGATGGTGGCTTATATGAACTGGGTGGGACAGGGCATCGGGAAAGGAAAAAAACCAATGGGTGCAGGAGCGGGAGAGCTGGCTTTTTTGGGCCGGGCAGCCGATACGGCAAAAGGCCGGATCGTTTACCAGCTCAAATGCCAGACCTGCCATGGCATGCATGGCGAAGGATTACCCAATGCAGATAAGACAGGATACACCTATCCTCCTTTATGGGGAGGGCATAGTTACAATGTGAGCGCAGGGCTTTACCGTATCGGCAAATTTGCTGCTTATGTAAAATCGTCGATGCCCTTAGGCAGCACTGCTGCAAAGCCGCAGCTCACGGATGAAGAGGCCTGGGATGTAGCTGCATTCGTCAATGCACAACCGCACCCCAGGGTTTTTTTCAGCTATGACTGGCCCAAACCCGAAACCAAGCCTGTGGATTATCCTTTCGGGCCTTATACGGATGGCTTCTCGGAAATGCAGCACAAATACGGCCCTTTCGGGCCCATCCAGCAGGCCAAACAACACATCAAACATTAAACAGGATATATGAAAAAGTATGCTTTGCTTGCCGGCATGTATCTATTGCTGGCATCTTTCGTTCATGCGCAGAATGCAAACTATAGAGTGGTTTTCGATATGACCAGCAGGGACAGCATCAATCAGCAAACGCTGGTTCGCGAGCTGGGCCTTATCCGCGATGCCAATCCCGACGCACAACTGGAAGTGGTGGTATACAGCCAGGGGCTCGACCTC
>CAYYZJ010000842.1:0-5872 GCA_964475615.1 uncultured Flavitalea sp.
CTCTATTCCCTGCCGGATGGCAAGCGCAGCCTGCATGGCCGATACGCTGTTTTTAAATGCATTGGGTGCTATCAGGATGTGCATAAATGGCCAGCGGCTTTATAGGTTGACAATATTCCTGGGTTTGCCCGACAGAAAGCCCGCCAGGTTATCAATCGTTATTTGCATGAGCCTCGTTCTTGCCTCGCGTGTTGCCCAGGCAATATGCGGGGTGATAATGCAGTTTTTGGCGTGAATGAGCGGGTTATCGAAAAGGGGCGGTTCCACGCTCAGCACGTCCAGCCCGGCGCCGGCTATCATATCCCGGTTAAGGGCATCCGCTAAATCCGGTTCAACCACTATGGGCCCGCGCGATGTGTTGATCAGCAAAGCAGACCGTTTCATTTGTAGGATGTGTTCGCTGTTGATGAGCCCGCGGGTTTCGGGCGTAAGGGGGCAATGAATGCTGATCACATCGGCCTCGTTCAACAGCCCGTCGAGGCTTACTGTTTTTACCGATGATCCTTCTGCCTGTTTTCGGCTATGGCTAACCGTTATTACCTGCATGCCGAAAGCGGAAGCCGCTTCGGCTACTTTTTTCCCGATCGTTCCATAGCCGATAATACCCATGGTCTTGCCTGCCAGTTCCGTCAATGGCGTATTCCAATAGCAAAAATCGGCGGATCGCGACCACTGTCCGACTTTTACCGAATCGGAATGTTCTTTTACGTGCAGGCAGAGCTCCAGCAATAAGGCAAACGTCATCTGCACTACGGAATAGGTGCTGTATGCAGGCGCATTGGCCACCGGTATCCCGCGCTTTTTTGCCGCGGCGGTATCCACAATATTATAGCCGGTGGCCAATACGCCAATATAACGGAGATCGGGCAACTGACCGAGCATCTCCGATGTCAGCGGGGTCTTGTTGGTAAGGATCACCGTGGCGTTCTTTGACCGTTCCACCACCTCGTCCGGAGCAGTGCGGTCATATACTTTCAGGTCGCCGAAAGCAGCAAGGCCTTCCCAACTAAGATCTCCGGGATTGAGCGTATAGCCATCCAGTACAACTATTTTCATATCGATGGTTGATGATTGATGGTTGATGCCCCAATATACCACTCATTCATATCATGGCATCGGCTTTCTTTTTCCTGTTACCTGATTCAACTATGATGATAATGGCCAGCAAAACAGCCAGCAATATCAATAAATACCAGCTTCCTGCAGCGCTATGGCCTGCCTTTGATGAATTATTTTTTACGGCATTCCCGGCTGCATAAACGGGGATCAGCCATTTTGCGACATAAGCCTGCAACAATACGATGACGCATACCAGGCTCAGCAGGATGAAACTATGCTTAACCGTAAACCGGAATAACCTGGATTCCTGGCCGTTGAGGCCGCCGGCGGCAGCGGCCACGGCAATAGACTGCGGCGATATCATTTTACCGACAACCCCTCCCGAGCAATTGGCGCCCACGGTAACGACCGGATCAACATGAATGGAAACAGCAGTGGCATACTGCAGCTTCCCGAACAAGGCATTGGACGAAGTATCGGAGCCCGTAATAAAAACGCCCAGCCAACCCAGTACGGGCGCGAATACCGGAAATAATTTACCGGTATTGGCCAGGGCAGCGGCCATGGTTCCGGAAATACCAGAATCGTTGGTAATATAGGCAAATCCCAGTATGGAGCTGATGGTGATGATAGGATATTTCAACTGATTCAGCGTGGCCGCGAATATCGCCACGGCATCGCGGAAGCTCATCCGGATGAGGGGGATCGTGATCAGGATGGAGAAAAAAATAGCCGTGCCCGATGCCGACAGGAAATTGAATTTGTAAATCTGCCCTGCCCGGGATCCATCGGCCAATATAATCCGGTTATGCAAACCAGGGAACGGGAATGTTAATTGTCCCCATGCATTCAGCAGCTCTTTTACCGGATCCAGGCCCCAGGCTATTACCATTACGGTGAGCAGAATGAAGGGAGACCATGCTCTGAACACTGCAGCCGGCCCATGCTTATTTTTGCGAATATGCGTGACCGTTATCCGAGGCTCATGCGCAAATGTCCATACCCCGGCCGGCTTCCAGCATTTCAAAAGCAGGAACAGGAAAATAATCGAGGCAATGCCGGCGATCACGTCCGGCAACATGGGGCCCATGAGATTGGAACAGAACCATTGAAAGAAGGCAAACGAAAGGCCGCATACCAGTGTAGCCGGAGGCGCAGACCTTGTTTTGGACGGGACGACAATAAGATCTTCGCGCAGAAAGGCAAATGACGAAATGGACAATAAGAAAGGGCTGGCCAAAAAAAAAAGCCAAACAAAAACATCTGTGCGGCTGCATCAACAAATCATTAAGTTTCACGGAAAAACCGTAGCTTTAATTGGCGACCATTTTAGCTGAAATGTCCGACGGCATTACGTTTTAGAGAATCAGTATGTGTGTGATTTAAAATAATTACAGAACTAAGATTTGGAAATATGCGAAAAAATACTCCTAATTTTAATTTTACGCTAAGGGAAAATCCGATAAGCCCAGTCTATGTCTTCCTATTTCACATATAGCGATGTGCAGCTCGTGGAGTTGTTAAAAACTGGCGATGACGGCGCGTTTACCGCGCTGTACGATAGGTATTGGGAAAAACTATTAGCGAGGGCTATACTCCGTTTAAAATCCACGGAGGATGCAAAAGAGGTGGTACAGGATGTTTTTATCCGCCTATGGAACAGAAGGGAAATCCTTACTATTCAAAACAGCTTTTACACTTATATCGCCGCTGCCCTCAAATATGAAATTATCCGCAGGTTGGCCGAGCGGAAAAAAAGGCATTCGGACGTAACCGGCCTTATTGAAGATGCCGGGGTTTTAAAAGTGCAGGATCACGCTACCCAGCATCAACTGGATTTTCACGATTTGCAACAAAGATTAGAAGCCTCTATACAGCAACTGCCCGAAAAATGCCGGCTAGTATTCCGCCTGAGCCGGGAAAAGGGGCTTTCCGAGAAAGAAATTGCCGAAGCCCTTCAAATTTCACCAAAAACAGTTCAAGGACACATCACTCACGCTATTAATAGTTTACGTTCATCCTTGAACAGCTTTTTTGCACTATTTCTGTAATTTCTGAAAAAAATTTTTACTCCAAGCAAGGGTATCACCCTCTTTTTGCTTGCTATTATAGTAAAGCACATTTTTTTAAATGGATTCTATACCTGACAGATTATTGGAGGAACTGGCTGAAAAATGGCTGAACGGAACGCTTACGCGGGAAGAGGAAGCGATTTTTAACCAATGGTATGAAGCGCAATCAGAAGAAGAAATTCCGGTGGAAGGAGAAAGCCGTGTAGCATTCCGGGATATGATGCTGGCCCAAATCAAACACGTCCGACAGGATAAAGATGTCAAGTTCATGCCGGAACACTCAGGAAAAACTGCATTACGCAGATGGCTACTGCCGTTAAGTGCAGTGGCGGCGATGTTAATTATCATATTCGGATTATTCTGGTATGCGCGACAACCGGGCACCTCTTCGGGTAAAGGGCAAATTGTAGTGCAGGATGTGAAGCCGGGCGGCAATAAAGCCGTGCTTACATTGGCTAACGGACAGACAATTATCCTGGACACCGCGCAAAATGGTCAGCTCGCCAGCCAGGGTAATATGACGGTTACAAAGGCCGACAGCGGGCTGCTGGTTTATCAAACAGAAAGCACAAAGCAGAGAGCAGAAAACAGCGTGAGTTATAATACACTTACCACGCCCAAGGGCGGAAAGTTTCAGGTAGTATTACCGGACGGCACCAAGGTATGGCTGAATACAGCTTCCTCTATCCGCTATCCAGTCGCTTTTACAGGCGGGGAAAGAAAAGTGGAGATTACCGGCGAAGCCTATTTTGAGGTGGTGCATAATGCCAAGATGCCTTTTAAGGTACAGGCAGGTACCCTACTGATTGAAGACATTGGTACGCACTTCGATGTGAACAGTTATGGCGATGAACCGGACAGTAAAGTTACTCTGCTGGAAGGCTCCGTAAAAGTAAGTCTATCATCTTCCCAGCCGGGCAGGATATTAAAACCCGGACAGCAGGCACATATCGATAACAGCGGGATAATGCGGATTATCAGCAATGCTAATATGAACGGCGCCGTTGCGTGGAAGAACGGTTTGTTTGATTTTAGCGGTTCTGATCTGAAAGGGATAATGCGGCAAATGGAAAGGTGGTATAACATTTCTGTGGTATATGCGCCCGGGTTGCCAGATTATCAGTTTGGCGGGCAAACTTATATGAATACTAATTTATCCGAAGTGCTGAAAGTGCTGGAATTGAATGGAATACATTTTAAACTGGAAAAAGGAGGACCAAATGATCCCGCCCGATTAATTATTGAACCATAGGCGCCTGAAAATAAAAACCGGCAGCACGGGAATGCCACCGGTAAAATAGTTTCAAGGCTCAAAAAAACGAATACCGACCAAAGTATCAGTTATTTATTTACCTAAAACTATTGCAAAAATATGCAATTATTTACCAAACAATTTCTCATGTCCGCCAAAATTACATTCGCATTGCTGCTGGCGGCCTCATTACAGGTTACTGCAAAAGGATTGGCCCAAACAGTTACGCTTAATATGGAAAAAGCACCTCTAAAGGCGGTGATGGATTCCATTTCGAGGCAGACAGGTTATCTCTTTTTCTACCAGTTAGACCAGTTGAAACAATCCGGACCGGTAACCATTCATGTACAAAATGCGGACATGAAAGATGTGCTTACCCATATTTTCTCCCATCAGCCGTTTACTTTTTCTATTGCCAATAAAACAATTGTCATTACCCCAAAAGTACCCGATGCGCGCACACCTGCGGTTGTTTATTCGCCGCCCGTACATACCGTGCGTGTACATGTTGTTGATTCCATGGGGCAACCGTTTGCAGGTGTGAGTGTTTTTGTCAAAGGCACTAAACAAGGAGGCGCTACCGATGAAAACGGATTTATCACACTCAGTAATGTTGATGACGATGCCATTATTGTTATTTCCTATATAGGCTATGCCACAAAAGAAATAGCAGCAGGAAACAAGGAAGATATTTCAGTTGTCTTGTTAATGAATATAAACGCCTTGCAGGAAGTGATTGTAAATAAGGGGTATTATACAACAACACAGGCATTGAATACCGGAAGTGTATCCATTGTAAAAGGTGAGGATATTCGAAAACAACCCGTGAGTGATCCGATGATGGCTTTGGAAGGAAGAGTACCTGGTTTATTTATTTCGCAAGTGTCAGGTGTTCCGGGAGCAGCATTTAATATACAGTTACGCGGACAAAACAGTATATCTAATGGAAACGACCCTTTGTATATAGTCGACGGAATGATTTATTCTTCCAATAGTCTAACTAGCCCTTACATGGGAAGCAGTGCTATTTCCGGAACTAATGCCACTTTCCCTTCAACCGGTAATAAAGGGATGAGTCCATTTAACAGCCTTAATCCGAACGATATTGAAAGCATTGAAATTTTAAAAGACGCAGATGCCACGGCAATTTACGGGTCGCGGGGGGCAAACGGAGTTATCTTAATTACAACAAAAAAAGGAAAAGCAGCTCAAACGAGTGTGGACTTTAACATAAATACAGGGTGGGGAAATGCCGCCCGAAAAATCCCAATGCTAAACACGCAACAATATTTAGAAATGCGTCATGAAGCATTTAATAATGACAATGCAGTTCCTAACCCGAATTATGATTATGATATCACTGGCGCCTGGGATACTACGAGATATACAGACTGGCAGAAAGTAATGATCGGCAACACAGCGACTTTTACTAATGCAAACCTGTCTTTTTCCGGCGGTAATCAATACACGCAATTTTTATTGAGTGGCA
>CAYYZJ010000843.1:0-2626 GCA_964475615.1 uncultured Flavitalea sp.
TTCCTTGATCCTCGCAGCCACCTCTTTTTCCACACAGTTCATTTCCATAGGAGGAAGGAACTGGCCATCCGGCAGTTGAGGCAATCCTTCGCGCGAGCCGCTTACGCCGATGAATTTTTCAACATGATCGTACCAGGGAGCAATATCACGGTAACGTATAGGCCAGTCTATCCCGATGCCGTCTTTCGCATTGGCCTCAAAATCCAGATCGCTCCAGCGATAGCTCTGCCGGCCCCATAAAATGGATCTTCCGCCAAGCTGGTAAGCGCGCCACCACTTGAAAGGAAGTATCTCGGTATACGGCGCATCCACATCGTTGGCCCAGTAATCCATGATGGGCTCAACCTTGCCCCAGGTGCGGGCAATGACGGGATGCTGTTTCAGTTGAGCCTGCGTAGGTCTTCCATGATGTTCAAAATCCCATGGATTTTTACTGGCCGATTTATAATCCTTGATATGTTCAAAATTGCGGCCACGCTCGAGCATGAGGGTCTTCAGTCCCTTTTCCGTCAGTTCCTTGGCGGCCCAGCCTCCGCTGATGCCTGACCCTACAACAATTGCATCGAACACATTATCGGCCATAGATCAAATATTTCTTTTTTTCAATTCTTCCACTGCATGATCGGCTGCTCTTGCCGTGAAAGCCATATAAGTGAGTGAAGGATTCTGACATGCCGAAGAGACCATGAACGAACCGTCAGTCACAAATACATTCGGCGCATCCCATACCTGGTTCCATTTGTTGAGCACCGATGTCTTGGGATCCTTGCCCATGCGGGCCGTGCCCATTTCATGAATGCCTCTTCCCAAATAAGGGTTGCTGTCGCCTCCCTGCACATTTTTAACACCTGCTGCTTCCAGCATTTCTTTGGCATCGTTGAGCATGTCCTTGCGCATGTTCAGCTCATTTTCTTTCAGCTCGGCATCGATGGCCAGCACATTCAATCCCCATTTGTCTTTCCTGGTTTTATCGAGCGTGACCTTATTTTCATGATAAGGCAATGTTTCGCCGAATCCGCCCATGCCGATATTCCAGCCGCCGGGTTCCGTCAACGCTTCCTTGAATTCAGCGCCGATGCTGTACTCTGCAATATCGCGGCCCCATCCGTCGCGGCCCGCGCCTCCCTGATAGCCGAAGCCCCGCAGGTAATTTCTTTTGTCGCCGAAGAAATTGCGGTATCGCGGAATATAGAAACCATTGGCACGGCGGCCGAAATAATATTTGTCTTCATAACCATCCACCGTTCCGCTTGCATACACATTGAGATGATGATCCATAAGATTATGTCCGAGCTCTCCGCTGCTGCTGCCCAGTCCGTCGGGCCATACATCCGTTGCCGAGTTCAGCAATATCCAGGCGCTGTTGAGCGTGGAAGCATTCAGGAAAATAATTTTTGCATTATAAGTATAGGTCTTATTAGTCTCCGCATCGAGCACTTCCACGCCGGTGGCCCTTTTCTTGTCTTTATCATACAAGATCCTGGTTACGATGCTCCATGGCCTGAGGGTGAGGTTGCCTGTTTTCATGGCTGCAGGCAATGTTACGGACTGCGTGCTGAAATAGCCGCCGAAGGGACAACCATACCAGCATTTGTCGCGGTACATGCATTGCCTTCCGTCCAGCGGAACGGTAGCATGTGCGCAGCGGCCGATGATCAGCTTGCGTACGCCTTTATAATGGTCTTTTATTCTTGCAGCAACGTCTTTTTCCACGCAGTTCAATTCCATGGGAGGAAGAAAATGGCTGTCGGGCAGTTCCGGCAGTCCTTCCTTTGAACCGCTGACGCCGGCGAATTTTTCAACATAAGTATACCAGGGCTCGATTTCTTTATAACGAACCGGCCAGTCAACAGCGATGCCCTGTTTGGCATTCTCTTCAAAATACAGATCGCTCCAGCGATAGCTCTGGCGGCCCCAGAGCAATGAACGTCCGCCGACATGATAGCCGCGGAACCAGTCGAAGCGTTTGATCTCGGTATAGGGGGAATCTTTATCGCTGGCCCACCAGTCGAGGTTTCTTTCATTGAGCGGATAATCTCTTTTCAATACCGGATAATCTTTGATCATTTGCTCTGTTCGTGTGCCGCGGTGCGGATAATCCCAGGCTTCCTTATTGGCCTCTTTATAATCCTTGATATGCTTGATGTCCATTCCTCTTTCGAGCATCAGGGTCTTGAGGCCTTTTTCGGTAAGCTCCTTGGCGGCCCATCCTCCGCTGATTCCCGAACCGATTACAATAGCGTCGTACACGTTGTCTGGCATGAGTAGTAATATTTAATGTAAGATTTAAAATTATGCGAGATTTCTTTTTTTCAATTCTTCCACCGCATGATTAACTGCTCTTGCCGTGAAAGCCATATAAGTGAGTGAAGGATTCTGACATGCTGAAGACACCATGAACGAGCCATCGGTCACAAATACATTCGGCGCATCCCAGACCTGGTTCCATTTGTTGAGCACCGATGTCTTGGGGTCTTTTCCCATCCGGGCAGAGCCCATTTCATGAATGCCTCTGCCCAGCGTGCCATCTCCCTCGCGTCCTTTCACATCCTTAACGCCTGCTGCTTCCAGCATTTCGATGGCGTCGTTGAGCATATCCTTGCGCATCTTCTTTTCATTTTCCTTA
>CAYYZJ010000844.1:0-4039 GCA_964475615.1 uncultured Flavitalea sp.
CCGCTCCAGCCCTGCGCCGAAACGGTCGTAGCCGGCATTATGGCCCTTTACCGCGGTATGGATGATTTTGCGGTGCTGAAGGTTCAGCGGAAATGGGTGGGCTATCCCATCCGCTCCGAGCTGCAACTGCTCATGAATAAAAAAGTGTTCATACTCGGCACCGGCCATATTGGCAAAAGGGTGGCCCGCATCCTGAGCGGTTTTGATTGCGAAGTGGTTTTTTACGGAAGATCGGAAGCCGCACAGATCAGAACGCCTGCCGAACTGGAGGCCCGGATGCCGGAAGCCGATATCGTGATCGCCTGCCTGCCGGGAACGGAAGATACCAAGGGACTGTTTACCACGGCCATGGTTAACCGATTAAAGCCTACGGCCATCTTCTGCAATGTGGGCAGGGGAAATCTTCTGGAGAATGAAAACGCCCTGCTGCATGCGCTTGCGCTGAGGAGGATAGGAGGCGCCGTGCTCGACGTAACGGCCCTGGAGCCGATACCCGAAGACCATCCGCTCTGGAATTGCCCCAATACCATCCTGAGCCAGCATTCCGGTGGAGGTAATATCACGGAATACAACGGCATCGTGGACTTTTTCCTGGAGAACCTGCGGCTGTTCGAGCAGAACAAACCGATGAAGAACCGGATCGACCTGAGCAGAGGCTACTGATACTTCAATCAAACTGTATGAAAAATCCCCGAATACGACAATAGCGGCACCGTGCCCAACAGCGTGGTGCTGGCCAGGGTTAACCTGGAATGGCTGACGGACGGGCGCGATCATTACAAGAACTAATTGAATCAGCATAGCAATGAAAAAATTAAGAAGCCGGCAATGGTTCGAAGGCATTAATCCCAGCGTATTCACCAACCGCTCCTGGCTGGCGGCGCAGGGATTTTCACGTACGGTCTTCGACGGGCGGCCGGTGATCGGCATCTGCAATTCCTGGAGCGAGCTCAATAACTGCAACGCCCATTTCAGGCAGATCGCCGAAGCCGTGAAAAGAGGGGTCTGGGAAGCCGGCGGGCTGCCGCTGGAATTCCCGGTCATCTCCCTGGGCGAAGTGTTCATGCGGCCTACCACCATGCTCTACCGCAACCTCATGGCCATGGATGTGGAGGAATGCCTCCGCGCCTATCCCATCGACGGGGTGGTGCTGATGGGCGGCTGCGACAAGACCACGCCGGCCCAGCTCATGGGTGCGGCCAGCGCAGGATTGCCGGCCATCATGATACCCGGCGGGCCCATGCTGCGCGGTTATTATAAGAATGAAGTGATCGGTTCAGGCACCGATGTCTGGAAATTCGAAGACATGCGGCGCATGGGCCAGCTCAGCGACGAAGCTTTCGTAGAGATCGAATCCTGCCTCTCGCGCAGCGCCGGCCATTGTATGGTCATGGGAACGGCCAGCACCATGACCAGCCTCGCCGAAGCCATGGGCATAACGCTCACGGGCAGCGCCAGCATCCCGGCCGTGGACACCCGCCGATATGCCGGCGCCCAGGAAAGCGGCAGGCGCATCGTGGAGCTGGTGCAGGAAGGCGTGGATATAACGGACATCATCACCCGAAAATCGCTGGAGAATGCCATTACCGTGAACATGGCCATCGGCGGCTCCACCAATGCAGTCATCCACCTCCTGGCCATTGCCGGCAGGCTGGGCATCGATCTTTCGCTCGACGATTTCGACCGCATTTCCCGGACAACGCCCCTGCTGGTCAATGTAAAGCCTTCCGGAAAATACGTGATGGAAGACCTGTTCTATGCCGGAGGCATACCCGCGGTGATGAATGAGATCAGGGATCTGCTTCATGCCGATGCGCTGACCGTGAGCGGCAAAACGATCGGGCAGTGCATTGTCTCCGCGGAAATATACAATGACGATGTGATCCGCCGCAGGAACAATGCCCTCCATGAAGAAGGAGGCACGGTTGTGCTGAGAGGCAACCTCGCTCCGCGGGGAGCGGTGATCAAGCAAACGGCCGCTTCGCCGCAGCTGCTGCAGCATACCGGCAGGGCCATCGTATTCGAAAACCGCGACGAGATGCTCCGCCGTATCGACGACCCGGCACTGCCGGTCACTCCCGGCTCGGTGCTGGTGCTGAAGAACTGCGGGCCTATCGGCGGGCCCGGCATGCCCGAATGGGGCCATATCCCCATCCCGAAAAAGCTGCTGGAACAGGGCGTGCACGATGTGATCCGCATCAGCGATGCCCGCATGAGCGGCACCTCCTTCGGCACCATCGTACTGCATATCGCCCCCGAATCCGCTGCCGGCGGCCCGCTGGCCATCGTGGAGGAAGGCGACGAGATCACGCTGGATACGGCAAACAGGCGCATTGATCTGCGTGTACCCGATACCGTTATACAGCAAAGGCTGGCCAAATGGCGGCCGCCGCAAAGGCAGTATACAAGAGGCTACGGCAAAATATTCCAGGACAATATCCTGCAGGCCGACCAGGGCTGCGATTTTGCCGTGCTCCGCTCGGATACCAAAGACACCGTTCAGGCGAATGATATCGCCGCGGCCTATGCATTAAAATAAATCGTTTTGATATGAACAATGATCAACAGGCTTTGCAAAGGAAATTCAGGGAAGACGGATTCGTCTTCCTGCCCGGCTTTTTAAGCAGAGGCGAAGTAGCCGTCGTGAAGGAACACCTGGACGGGCTGATCCGCGATATTGTTCCCGGCATGCCTCCGGAACATGCTTTTTATGAAGACCGGAAAGACCCTTCCACCTTAAAGCAACTGCAGACGCTTTTTTCCTATGATCCTTTTTTTCACGACATGATGTTCGAAGGAAAGTTCAAAGCGCTGGCATCGCTGCTGCTGAATGACGAAGTGGTGGAGATGAACATGCAGTATTTCAACAAGCCTCCGCGCATTGGCCGGCCCACGCCGCCGCATCAGGACGGATATTATTTCATGCTCGAGCCCAATGAAGCGGTGACCATGTGGCTGGGACTGGAAGATGTGGATGAAGAGAACGGATGCGTGCGCTATGTGCGCGGCTCCCACCTGCTGGGCATGCGGCCGCATGACAGAACAACCACGCTGGGCTTTTCCCAGGGCATCACGGATTTCGGCCGGGAGAATGATCTCGTCAACGAAACGTATTTCCGCACCGGCCCCGGCGACCTGCTTGTGCATCATGCGCTGACCATTCACCGCGCCGACGGCAACAACAGCGCACACCGAACCAGGAAAGCCCTGGGCTTTATCTACTATGCGGCCGCTGCCAAAGAGAATGTGGCTGAGAAAAAGAAATATCAGGACAAGCTGGCCGAGGAGATCAGGGCAAAAGCAAATCATTAAAACATTATAACGGTGAGGGCTACTGCCTTTGCCATAAACTTTACGAAAATGAAAAAGCATGCCGGTTGTTTCAACTACAGGACCCTCGGGCCGGAAGAGCTCGGATCCTTCCGGGAAAACGGCTATCTCATCATCAGGAATATCCTGACCGAAGAAGGCCTGCGCAGGATGCGCGATGAATCCATGGAAGCCTGGAACAGGGAAAAAGCCGCTTTCGATCCCTCAGGTACCTGGCTGAAGAATTCTTTGCTGGTGAACATTCACCACAAATCGCCTACGGTGCGCGATTATTATTTCGAAGGGCCGCTGGTGGACATCGCTTCACAACTCATCGGCCCCAATATCAAGGGAGCTACTTCCCAGCTCACTTTCAAGATGCGCGGCAATACCAAGCCTTTCGGCTGGCATCAGGATAACGGATACGGAGAGCTCGATCCCTACAATGCCCTCACCACGCTCACCGCGCTCGACGATACCGACCGCGGCAACGGCTGCCTCTGGCTGATCCCCGGCAGCCATAAAAGCGGGCAGATCAGGGTGAACCAGACCGAAGCGCAGAAGAAAAACCAGACGGAGATCATCGTGGATGCCGACGATTCGAAAGCAGTGCCCATGGAAATGAAAGCCGGCGACGCGCTGATCTTCAACTGCTGGATGCTGCACAAGTCGGACGGAAACTATTCTGCCGACCGCGACCGCCGCATCCTCTTCCTGCGCTTTGCCGATG
>CAYYZJ010000845.1:0-2681 GCA_964475615.1 uncultured Flavitalea sp.
ATAAACAGAGATGATTTTTTTCTGGGTATTTGCCCAGACCCTCATTGCGATAGGTTTTTCCGAATTCAAAAAAACGCAGGTCGCTGTTTTTGCGGTTGATATTATAGGCGAGGGATTCGAGCCCGGTCTCGAGCAGGGATGGCCGCATTACATTAAGCTCGGCGCTGAGGCTGTTCATCATCCTCACCGATGTTTCGAGCTCCTGCTCTGTAAAATAGGCGCTGTTGGTGATGGAATTGGTGAATATTTCATAAAAGCCCAGGCCGACCAGGTAGTTCGCCAGCTTCTCTTTATAAAAAAAACCATCGCGGTCTGTTTCTACCGAAGGGGAAATGGCGATCGATGCCGGGATCTCCACGTTATCGTATCCATCTATCCGCATAATTTCTTCCACCAGGTCAGCAGGCAGCAGGATGTCGGGCTTATGATAAGGAACGGCAACCGCAATTTTATCGGCGGTTTCTTCCAGTATCTCAAACCCCAGGCTTTGCAGAATATTATTGACCTCGCGGTGTTCATAGTTCCGCCCGCTGATCTTTTTCAGATAATTCCAGCTCAGGGCCACTGTAGGTTTCGGCTCTGGCTGCGGGTATACATCCACGATAGCCGATGCGGTTTCCGCCCCGGCCAGCTCCTGCATGAGCAGGGCTGCTCTTTTCAAAGCATGAACCGTACCAGAGATGTCCATGCCTTTTTCAAAATGAACGGCCGCATCGGTGCGCAGTCCATGGCGGAATGAAGTTTTTCGGATGCTTACCGGGTTGAACCAGGCGCTTTCCAGGAAAATATTTTTGGTGGCATCCCTGATGCCGCTATGCTGCCCGCCGAACACACCGGCCATGCATATTCCTTCTTTGACATCGCAGATCATCAGGTCTTCCCGGCTCAGCTTTCTTTCCTTTCCGTCGAGCGTAATGAACGGCGTTCCCTCGGGCAGGTTTTTTACGATGATCTGTTTTCCGGCAATTTCATCCGCATCGAAAGCATGAAGAGGCTGGCCGGTTTCATGCAATACGAAATTGGTGATGTCTACAATATTATTGATGGGGCGAACGCCGATGGCTTTCAGCTTCTGCTGCAACCAGGCCGGCGATTCCCTGATGGTCACTCCCCTGAGACTGATGCCGGAATAACGCCTGCAGTCAACCGTATTCTCGATCCTAACGCTGATGGATATACTATTATCTGCAACGGCAAATGCTTCCAGCGAAGGGGTAAGGGGCCTGATGTTTTTTTTGTGATGATGGGAAAGATAAGCGCATACATCGCGGGCAACGCCCAGATGGCTCATGGCATCCATGTGATTGGGCGTTAGGCCGATGCCGATGATATGATCATCATAAACCGGGAAGTAATCAGACACGGGATCGCCCACATGCGCACCAGGAGCAAGCACCACAATGCCGGAATGATCTTCTCCCAATCCGATCTCATCTGCCGCGCAGATCATTCCCTGGCTTTCCGTGCCTCGGATCTTTGCTTTTTTTATGGTGATGGGTTCGCCCTTGATGGGATAAATGGTTGTTCCGACGGGTGCAACGATCACTTTTTGTCCGGCAGCCACATTCGGAGCGCCGCATACGATCTGCAGGGGTTCAGGTGTTCCCACATTAACTGTGGTGAGCTTGAGCTTGTCTGCATCGGGATGTTTTGCTGCCGCCAACACTTCGCCCACCACCAATCCTTTCAGGCTTCCTTTTATGGATTCAAAATTGTCGATGTATTCAACTTCCAGTCCGATCGAAGTAAGTATTTTGGATAATTCCTGAACCGATGGCCTCGCTTCTACTGGCAGGTATTCACAAAGCCAGTTATAACTGATCGTCATGCTATTGCTGAATTTCTTTGGGCACAAAGATAAGGGATAAGGTATAGGGCGAAAGGGGTATAAGGCTCAATACTTTTTTAATATTCTTTTACGTTACCTGTTGGTCGCCATAAATAAATGTTAATGCAATAAAGAGAGAATAACTTCGCATGCATTATGCGGTCAAAACCGGTGATTCCTAACTTCAAATGTTGATTTATGAAAAACACCTTATACGCCATTGCTCTTTGCCTATTGCCTTTAGGCGCATGCAAACCTACTTATGTAGTGCATGAAAGTCCGGCCCCTCCTCCTGCACCGGAGCCGGAAATAGAAGTATCTTACCAGTCCTTTTATGATGAGCTGAGCCCTTATGGCCAGTGGGTCGATTATCCCGGCTATGGTTATGTGTGGATTCCCAATGCAGGCCCTGGTTTCAAACCTTATGCTACGGGTGGTCATTGGGTATATACCGATATGGGCTGGACTTGGGCTTCCGATTATCCCTGGGGCTGGGCGGCCTTTCACTATGGGAGATGGTTTTATGAACCGGCTTATGGCTGGGCCTGGGTGCCCGGCAATGAATGGGCTCCTGCCTGGGTGAGCTGGAGAAGCAGTGCGGATTATTATGGATGGGCGCCTTTAGGGCCTAATGTGAGCGTGAGCGTATCCATCAACTCATACAATCCTCCTTCCAATTACTGGTGCTTTGTTCCGCATCAGTATATTGCCAATCCGCGCATTAATAATTATTATGTCAGCGAAACGCGCAATGTAACCATCATCAACAATACCACGATCATTAACAACACCACCATCATCAACAATAATGGTGCTTCCAACAGGCCGCAGCGCGTATATACCAATGGCCCCG
>CAYYZJ010000846.1:0-3786 GCA_964475615.1 uncultured Flavitalea sp.
GGATGGGCACTACTCTCAGCCCTTCCCACATTTTCGGGTTGCGGATGAACTGTTTCCAGATATCGAGATAAAGCGCCACCACCAGGAACATCAGCGTGATGGTGATCACAAAAAATTTCATCACCCTGGCGTACGTGCGCGGCGCGCTTTCCTGCACAGCCTGGCGGAAGAAGAACGGCTCCGCCCCCATGCGGAAAGCCTGTATGAACAGCGTGATCAGTATCGACAATTTATAACAGGCGCTATAGGTGCCTACTTCAAACAGCGCTGCATTTTCGGAAGTTACGGGCGCCCACCAGCCCAGCATGATCCTGTCGAAGGTTTCATTGATCATGCCTGCAAAGCCGGCAATGGTCAGCGGCAAGGAATAGACCATGATCTCCTTCCATAAATTCCAGTTGAATTTCCACTGCACCTTGAACAGTTCTTTTTGCAGCACCAGCAACTGAAAAAGCGATTGAAGCAATCCGGCCACCAGGATATAACCCACTCCGAAATCCTTATTGTAGATCAGCAGCAGCACACTGTTCGGATTTTTTTTGATGATGGCCGGGCATACCGATAAAAAGAAATACACCGTTCCGATATACAGCAGAATGCCGATGATGCGGATGGCCGCAAATTTCCTGGGCCTTTCTTCCTGCCTCAGTTTGGCAAAAGGCAGGGCCGAGATGCTGTCGAATGCAATGATGAATGCGCTGATGATGATGTATTCCGGATACTCCCTGATGCGGATGAAATGCGCGATCTGCCTGTAGAAGATCAGCATGCATGCCGTGAAGAGAAAGGTGGTTCCAAATATGGAAATGGAAGCGGTATTGTAGATCTGGTTCTTGTGCTCATCCTTCTGAACATAGCGGAAATAGGCCGTTTCCATGCCATAGAGGAAAACGGTATTGAGAAAAGGAATGGCGGCATACACCAGGCTCATTTCGCCATAAGCCGGCCCCGATAGCTTATAGGTGAGATAAGGAGTGAGCAGATAATTCAGCAGTCGTGCGAAAATGGAGCTGGCGCCGTACCATATTGTTTGTCCCGCTAATTTTTTTATGCTGCTGCTCAAATCGTTTGTTTGATGACAAAAATAATTTAAACAATCTCTTCTTCCTTAATCAAATTATTCTTCAGGGCGAATATCACTACGCCTGCGGTGTTCTTTACATCCATCTTTTCCATGATCTTGGTCCGGTAGCCTTCTACCGTGCGCTTGCTGAGGTAAAGCACGTCGCCGATCTGCTGGGCCGTGAACTGGCGGCAGATGAGCTTGATGATCTCTTTTTCGCGGTCGGTAAAAATGAGCTCGGTTTTTTTCTTCTGCGGATCGAACTTGCTTTTTACGATCATGGAAGCCAGCCGGGCCGAAGTATGCCTGCAATAAAAGATATTATCTTCATATACCGTAACGATGGCGTCGAGGATTTCCTTTTTATCGGCATTTTTCAGCAGATAGCCTTTTGCTCCTGCTTCCAGCATTTCAACGATGAGATTGTCTTCATCGAACATGGAAAGGGCAATGATCTTGAGCTCGGGATTCTTCTGCAATAGCACCCGGGTGGCTGCAATGCCGTCCAGCCTGGGCATCTTGATGTCGGTGATCACGATATCGGGTTTTAGCTTTTCAACCAGCTCAATAAGCTCATTGCCGTCTTCAGCCTGCCCGAGAAGAGAAAGATCGCTCTGTTTGGTGAGCATCAGGGCCAGGCCATCGCGGAAAATTTCATGATCATCGGCAATTACCAGACTGATATTGTATTTCATCGTGGGAGGTAGCTGCCAAAATTATATCAAACCATCGGTATTTTGACAAAATAATTGGTGCCGAACCCCGGTTTCGATTCCATGGAAAGAATGCCGTTGAGTATTTCGCAGCGGCTTTCGAGGCTTTTCAGCCCCAGCCCCTGCGATTCCATTTTTGCTTTTTCCACATCAAAGCCTTTCCCGTCATCTTTTGCCAGGAGCAGCAGATGCCTGTCTTCTTCGCTCAGTCCGATCTGCAGGTTGCCGGCTTCCGCATGTTTGATGGTATTGTGCACGATCTCCTGGATCATGCGGAAAATATGGATCTCTTTTTCTTTCGGAACGCGGATGTCTTTCACTACATACAACTGGATATTGATCCCTTTTTTATAAGCCGTTTGGCCGATGAAATCGCGCACGGCTTCTACCAGTCCCCGCCTTTCGAGCGTATTCGGCAGCAGGTTATAGGCGATCTGGCGCATGCTGCCGATGATCTCATCCAGCGATCTGCCTGCCTTGTTCAGCAGCGCTTCATCCTGCGGCAGCACGTCGATGCTGTTGATGTTCAGCTTTACGGCCGAAAGCAAAGGGCCCAGGCTATCGTGCAGGTCGGTAGCGATCCGCTTGCGCTCGTTTTCCTGAATGGTGATCTCAGCCAGCATTCTTTCTCTCTGCAGTTTCATATATCGTCTGTGGTAGCGGATGATGGATGCAAAGAAATAGATGATAATGATGGTGATCAGTATCGAAAACGTAGCGGTGATATAGAGTACCTGGGTTTGCATTTTTTATTCGGCCAGTAACTGATCGAGTTTAAATTTCTTCCTGTAAACAGGAACCAGTAAAAAAGCAATACTGAAAATAATAATGGCAAATGCATTGATATATCCGAACAGGTAACTGACTGCCTTTGTAAATGAAGTGGGCTCTATGAGGCTGAGCTGATAGGCCCATTCATATACGATCTGATAAATGAAAAATATGATGAATCCAATATAAATCATAAATCTCGGATTCTTGATCAGACTTTTGTTTTCATGAATGATCATAAAGTTCACTTCATTGATGCTGATCAGCACCAGCAAAAAGGAATACAGTATCCTGTAATAGGGACTGAACTCGACGATCTTTTTAAATACGATATTTTCCAGCAGCCAGATCAATACCGGGATGCCCAGCAACAGGTAAAATCCCCCTTTTTTCTTAAACGCACCCCATTGCCGGAACTGGTAAAGCAGCAATATCCAGTCGGCCAGTACAAAGATGTTGGTCGGAATGGCATTGGACGCATGGTATTTCCGGATCAGGATAAAACTGACGACCTCTGTAAGCAGTCCCAGTACCAGGTCCACTAAAAGCAGGAAATATTCCTTTTTAATCGTCTTAAAGCGGACTATCCCGATAATGATTGGCAGCAATATGGTTTGGCTTATTATAAAAAATACAACAGGAGCCATTTTATAGAAGCATGATTTATGGTTGCGTCATTTACAAACCGCCGGTGTCGCTGCAAACCACAGGGCAGCGTTGTCCGTTCTCGACAGCCTGGCCATCATCCCAATAAGCTTTTGCAGCCGGTATTCCGGGTATGCTGGCCACCGGGGTTTTAACGAGCTGGGTAATGATATCATTTCCCTTGCTGTCATAAGGCACGAGGATCATATTCACTTTGCCGCCCTGGCTTACGCCGTAATAGATGCGAACGCCTGCAGCCGGATTGCCGAGGGAATCTTTGGCATTCAGCAAAACAGCAATGGCATCGCGGTTGAATGCTTCGGCGCGGCCCAGGTCCAGCGAGGAATCGAGACGCTTGAACTGTTTTTCGAGCGTGTCGTAGGTAGCGCGGTAGCTTGCCGTAAACCTTCTGGCCTCATCGATGGGAATAATATGTTTTTTGGCGCTGTCTTCATTAATGGGAATGTCGGCAGTGAGCGGTGTAACCCTTGGCTGGCCACAGCCATTGAACAGGATTGCGGATACGATCTATATCAGAAATGCGCGCCAGGAGAGGTGTTTTTCTTTCATGATTGTAATTGTTTTGAGTTAATG
>CAYYZJ010000847.1:0-6033 GCA_964475615.1 uncultured Flavitalea sp.
ATAAAGAAATTGCTGACATATTGGATATTGAAGAAAGCACCAGCCGATCTCAATATACCAGGGCCAAACAGATGCTCGAAGATATTCTGATCAAAAAGAATATCATTCAAAAGCCCAAAGAAAAAATGGAATGGCTGGTAGCGATCCGGTGATTCCGGGCATCCTATGAATAACAGCAATCCAAAACGATTGACAATGATGGAGAGAAATTTTTATAATGATGAGTTTGAAGAGCTGATCCGGGAAAAGACTGACCAGTACAAGATGTATCCTTCCGATAAGGTTTGGAAAGAAGTGTACAATTCCTTACATAAAAAAAGAAGGCGTTTTGTTTTTGGCATGTCGGTTTTGATAAGCGGTATTTTGATCCTGGCGGGTAAAGAGCTGCTCTCTCCTGTTAAACCGATCAGCACAAAAAAAACAATCACACCTATTGCTTCATCTGCAACGGATTCAGCAAAGACCGGTCGGCCTGCAGTATCTTTTATCTTTCCTTCATACAACAAAAAGGGAGCCCCGATCCAGTCATCGGATGATATAGCAGATAACGATAACACAAACGACAATACAAATTCAAACGAATCGCCCGGCTTCGCCAATATTGCTTCGTTGCAACCTGAAATAAATGAAATTGCCATTGCGCCCGACAGCAAGGCAGACAACCGCATCCTGACCTATATTCCAAAAGCCGCCATCAATGCCGTTACGATTGAAAATGCTTTGCCGATCAATTCCAATATGGCGCCGGTAACTGCTTCTGTTGAATCATCTTCTGCAGCGTATACAGACAGTACAGATGACATTGCTCCGGATCAGATCAAACCAGAAGAATCTGCTGCTGCGCTCAGGCCGGATGAAGAGGATAAGCATCAGTCTACCTGGCTACAAGACTATGCTATTCAGCATCTCTCCCCGGTAAGGCAGCATACATTAAGCCTGCAGCTTTATTTTTCTCCCACGGTAAATTATCGCCAGCTCAGCGGCGGCGATTATGATAATGCGAAGGCTCTTGTTCAGAATGTGCCGCTGGCATTGCTTCATATCGGAAGCGCCGATGATTTTGTTGATCATACTCCGGCTGTTGGCTTTGAACTGGGCGGCAGTGTGGTTTACCGCGCTACCCGCAACCTCAGCTTCAAAGCAGGCCTTCAGTTCAATTACAGCCGGTATTTCATCAAGGCTTATACTTCAAACCTCCAACTGGCCACCATTACGCTGAACTCTTATTACGGCTATCTGGCCGATTCTTTAAGAAGCTATACCACGCTACGCAATTTCGGCGGCAAATCGGAGAGGACCTTGCAGAACCAGTACTTCCAGCTTTCCGCTCCGCTGGGTCTGGAGCTGAGGGTAATGGGCAATGGAAAATTACAGTTGCATGTCGGCGGTACTATACAGCCCACTTATCTGCTGAACAGGAATTCCTACCTGCTCACTACCGACTATACCAGCTATACCAAGGAACCTTCGCTGTTCCGCAGATGGAACGTAAACGGAAGCCTCGAAGCGTTTGTTTCCTATCAGGTAGGAGGATTGCGCTTCCAGATCGGGCCGCAGTTCAGGTATCAGTTGTTCTCCACTTACAGCAGTCAGTATCCCCTGCGGGAGAACCTGATGGAATACGGACTTAAGCTGGGTATCAGCAAAGCCCTTCGCTAAATCAGTTTAGTGTAATTTTGCCGTAATTTTATTTCATGAAGCATTACGGAACAGGGCTTATTGCAATGGCTTTTTTACTCTTTGCCTGCCGGGATAATAAACAGCAAACCACTGAGACCACCAAGACCGAAAAACAGGAGAAAACCAGGTTTTTTCCGGTTGCCGATTATCTGCGAAGCGAGATCAGATATGTGGATTCGCTGCCGCTGGGCATTGTAAAATATTCGATCGTAAACGGTCACACCGATTCCGTCTATATCAAATCCGCCGAATTCGATCAACTGGCAAAGGAATTTCTGCCGGCATCCCTTGAAGAGCCGGCTTTCGGAAAAGCATTCAATGAAACCTCTTTTCTCGATCAAACCACGCAATCGGCCACCTTTACCTATTCCAGGAAAGACAAAGCGCCCGGACTGCAGCGGGTAGATGTACTGGCTTCTCCCGATCCCGGATACGATAAGGTAAAAAGCATTTATCTGGAGCAATCGATCATGAATAAGGATACTTCCATCACCAAGAAAATGTACTGGAAGGCCGGAAAAAGTTTTCAGATCATCAGCATTGTTCAGCCTTCCGGTCAACCGGCAATCAGCAGCCAGCTAAAAGTGGTCTGGGACAATAGTGAATAAGTTATGACACAGCAGGAGTTTCAACATATCGTTCATACCATTCCCAACGAGCCCGGCATTTACAAGTATTTCGATAGTAAAAAAGAACTGCTGTATGTGGGCAAGGCAAAGAACCTGCGCAAGCGGGTGGGCTCTTATTTCAATAAAACGATTCCCAGCTACAAGACCCATGAGCTGGTTCAGCGGATCAGGCATATTGAATTCACGATCGTCAATTCCGAGCAGGATGCTTTCCTGCTCGAGAACTCGCTGATCAAACAATATCAGCCGCGTTTTAATATCAACCTGAAAGATGATAAGAGCTATCCTTATATCGTGATCAAAAATGAGCCCTTTCCGCGCGTATTCCTGACAAGAAGGAAATATGAAGACGGATCGGAATATCTCGGTCCATTCACCTCTGTGGCGAAAGTGCGGGAATTGCTGGTTTTTATCAGGGAGAATATTCCCTTGCGCACCTGCAAGCTCAATCTAACGGAGACCAATATTCGAAAGAAGAAATTCAGGGTTTGCCTGGAATATCACCTGGGCAATTGCAAAGGTCCCTGCGAGGGACTGCAAACGGAGGAGGATTACCGCGAAGGGCTGGCCCGCATAAGGAACATCCTGAAAGGCAATCTCGGGCCTGTGATTGCAGCATTTAAAAGAGAGATGAAGGATGCTGCAGAAAAAATGGAGTTCGAGAAAGCGGAGATCATCCGGAAAAAAGTAGAACATCTTGAAAATTACCAGTCGCGCTCCGTGATCGTAAGCAAGCACATCAGCAGTGCAGATATTTTTTCGATGGTGCGGGAAGAAGACCAGGCTTATGTCAATTATCTGATGGTACAGAACGGCGCCGTTATACAAACACATACCAGCCAGGTGGAAGCTCATCTCGAAGAGACAGATGAAGAGATACTGGCTTTTACCATTGCGCAACTGAGAGACAGGTTCAGCAGCCAGGCCGCCGAGATCATCGTGCCTTTTTCCATAGAATACCCTCAGGAAGGCGTTATCACTACTGTTCCCAAAGCTGGTGATAAGAAGAAATTGCTGGAGCTCTCGGAAAAAAATGCCGGTTACTATCGCGAGGAGCAGCTCAGGAAAAAAGCGCTTCATCTTGAAGATAAAACAGCGTCAGAAAAAAAAGAAGTGCTGCATCGCCTGCAGCAGGATCTGCAGCTTCCGGAGCTGCCGGTACATATTGAATGTTTCGATAATTCCAATTTCCAGGGAAGCTTTCCGGTATCGGCCATGGTATGTTTCAGGAACGGCGTTGAAAGTAAAAAGGATTACCGCCATTTCAATGTAAAGACCGTGCAGGGCATCAATGATTTTGCTACTATGAAGGAAGTGGTGCACAGGCGGTATAAACGACTGACCGAAGAAGGCAAATCCCTGCCCCAACTCGTGATCATCGACGGAGGCAAAGGCCAGCTTCATGCTGCACTGGAAAGCATTGAAGCATTGGATCTGACCGGTAAAATGACGCTGATAGGCCTCGCTAAAAATGAAGAAGAGATTTTCTTTGCAGGAGATAAAGAATCGCTGAAGCTGCCTTATGACAGTCCCAGCCTCAATCTGATCAGAAGGATCCGCGATGAAGTACATCGTTTTGGCATCAGCTTCCACAGGCTGAAAAGAAGCAAGGGCACTTTTAAAAATCAACTGGAGAATATACAGGGGATCGGAAAAAATACAGCCGATCTGCTATTGAAAGAATTCCGCTCTGTAAATAAAATAAGGCAATCAACACAGGAAGAACTGGCATCGCTGATCGGCAAGTCGAAAGCAAAAATAATCCTGGAATATTTTGAGCAGCAGAAAGGAAATGAAGCTGTTGCAGAGCAGGCCGACTAAGGGTTTTCACTTAGTTCTTTTTAAAAAGAAAAAGGGGCCCGAATAGACATCCAGCCCCGTTTTTAAAATCCAATATCCTATGAAAAACCAGTGTAAAAGTAGTAAAACAATTCTATTAAACAATAGTGGGCAGCGGGTATTTTCAAAAAAAATACGATGTGGATAACTCATTCAGTTTAAATTATTTATTAGCCAATCAGCTCCAAAAAACAAAAAGGGCATCGTAAAAATACGATGCCCTTTTTGCAAAAGTATGTGGTTTTTAGTATGACCAGAGATCTTGTTCGTAATTGAATATTTTTTCTTTAACATCGTCGCCTTCGAGCAATTGAAGGATCGGATCTTTGATATAACCGCTGATGAAATTATCGCCAGGATTATCGATAGTAGATTTAACGATGCGGCTGGAAAACATGCGGCTTTCGAACAGTTCTTCCCAGCTCATTCTGGCTCCGAAGTTCTTGCCGTTATAAGCTTCGTATTTGGCGAGCATAGGCCTTAAATCGGGATAATATACCCAGAATATAGGTGTAGTGGCCCTGAAAGATCCATCGGCATTTAGGATCGTTTTAAGCGGGGCAATGCCCAGGATGCGCACCACCATGCGGGAAGATTCCTTGTCGAAAACCCATTCTTCCTTGATTTCATATCTTTCCACCTGATCGGGATTGAATTCTTCCATAATGGTAGTATCTTTTGTAAGACCTTTTGATCCATCAGGGTCATTGACCATATCAGGTATCTGGATGGTATGAGGCTTGCCTACCATTGCTTCTGCAATTTGTTTAAACGTCATTGGTGTAGTGAACCGGTCATCAACCGAAGCATCGAATGCAGTTACCTCACCGCTTTTGATCAGGTTCAGCAGGATGCTGATGAAACGCTGGTTGCCGTTGTCTTCCGTTGCCTTGTACACAAAGGGCAGGTTCATTTTTTCATGCACATCGATCTCCCTCCATACGCGCTGGCGGTATACGGCATCATCTTCACGGACATGCTCATAGGGCAGCGGCGTGCGGTCTTTTACCAGGTTCAGCTCGATGGCTGCATCATTTCGCAATGAACGGCGTGGCGTATCCAGCTTGATGTCCGCTTCCATCTCGGCAACAGGAGGCTTTGGGGCAGTTGTATCCTTAGGAGCTACCACTGCATTGGCAGCACTGTTCCTGTTGGTGTTGGTCTTCTTTTTAACGGTAGACCTTTTGCTTTTTTTCCTTGCAGGAGCCTGTGCTTCCACAGTTCCAGCCACCATAGCGACCAGAAGCGCCAACAAACAAAATCTGATAACACGGTTTTTCATTGCGAAAAATTTAATCTGTGAATATTCCATAAACAAGTCCGCCACTGATAACGTGGCGGGCTTGAACATTATTTTATTTAAGGTTAAATACCATTGGCTGGATTTCCCTCGGCTTGCCATCGGGACCGACTACCCTGATCTGGTCGAAAAAGATATTGGTGCCCGGGGTGGCTTTGGCTACTATTGCCGCCGCGCTTCCTGACCATCTGTTGCCTTCATTGTTCACTTCAGTGTATTGGGGAATTCCTCCGCCAATTGCTCCGATCTTATAGCCGACTACTTTGAAGGGAGCTTCAAAATCGGAATCTTCCAGTCTTGCGATAAGACCACCGATCGCTTTAAATTCAGCAGCAGAGATCGATCCGCCTTTTTTGCTGCCCACAAATCCTGCAGGCAGGGGAAGATTTTTAACGCGGATAGGAAATTCATAAGGCTTTCCACCGGCATTTACAATAATCTTGGCCAGACCGGGAGTAGTGGGCTTCACCACATAATGGTCGCCGCCGGTATTGGTGATGCTGGCGCCGGGGCTGGTAAAGCTTACATGTACTTTTTCCCTGCCTACGCTACCGCCGGAAATGGTCATTGGGTTGTCTACACCGA
>CAYYZJ010000848.1:0-2152 GCA_964475615.1 uncultured Flavitalea sp.
TTGTTGCAGGAGATAAGCTGGAAGATTTTTTTTCAATCGACACCACAAGTAAAACAGCCGGTCAAATTGATGTGCATGGCAACCAGCTCGGCTTATTGAAATTGAGCCAATGCTTTTTGAAAAGTCAAACGCTTACCTGCAATACCTGCCACACGGCCCATGCCGATGAACGCGGAAAAGAGGAGGTTTTTTCAGCACGTTGCCTGCAATGCCATAACGGGCATCCGGTCAGCCTCTGCCGGTTTAAAGAAATGCCCCGTGCAAAACTCAATATCAATTGTATCGATTGCCACATGCCCAGGCAGCCATCGGCTTCCGTTGCCGTTTTTTTGCCCGGACAATCGTCACTTGCCCATTCTTTTATCCATACGCATCTGATAAAAATTTATCCTGATACCGCCAGGCAGTTTTTAAAAAAGCAAATTGCATCATCCGTTCTAAAACATCATTAATATCGATATGCACAGGCTAACAGTGATATTTACAACAGGAATAACGATAGCGATCTCTTCCTGCCGGCATTCAAAAACTTTTGAAGTCCTTTCTTCTTCTCATACGCATATACAATTCACCAACACACCGGAAAAGCGGGAGCGTTTAAATATTCTTTATTACCTCTACTATTATAACGGAGGCGGCGTAGCTATCGGAGATATCAACAATGACGGCCTTCCCGACATTTATTTCACGGCAAATCATAAAGGCGGCAACAAGCTCTATTTGAACAAAGGCAATTTTGAATTTGAAGACATTACTGAAAAAGCCGGCGTGGCCGGGCTTTCCGATTGGTGCACAGGAGCAACCATGGCCGATGTAAATGGCGATGGCCTGCTCGATATTTATGTGTCTACAGTAAGCAACACCTATGGCTTGAAAGGCCACAACGAATTATACATCAACAACGGCAATAACCGCTTTTCAGAAAGATCTGCAGAATACGGGCTGAACACTTCCTGCTATACAACACAGACCGTCTTTTTCGATTATGATCACGACGGCGATCTGGATTGCTTCATCCTGAATCAATCGCATCGCCCCAATCAGAATATTGTAGATACTTCCAATCGTTCAAAATACGATTCACTCAGCGGCGACCGCCTTTACCGGAATGATCTGGCCACCACCGGAAAATTTACCGATGTTTCCAAACAGGCAGGCATTTATCAAAGCAGCCTGGATTACGGCCTGGGAATTGCCGTTGCCGATTTCAATAATGATGGATGGGAAGACATTTATGTAGGGAACGACTTCCAGGAAAACGATTATTATTATTTGAATAACGGCAACGGCACCTTTACGGAAAGCGGCGCCAAACATTTCGGACATTATTCCAGGTTCAGCATGGGCAACGACGCGGCCGATTTCAACAACGACGGGCAAATGGATATCGTAACTGCCGACATGCTGCCTCCCGATGAAAAGACCTTAAAAACTTATGGCAGTGATGAAAATCCCGATATCTACCGCCTAAAACTGACCAATAACGGTTATCAATATCAATCATCCCGCAACTGCCTGCAGCGCAATAATGGCAATGGCGCCAGTTTCAGCGAAACAGGCCTGATCAGCGGCATATCTGCTACCGACTGGAGCTGGAGCCCTTTATTTGCCGACCTCGACAACGACGGAAATAAAGATTTATTCATCAGCAGCGGGATCGTGAAGCGGCCGGTAGATCTGGACTATACCAGGTTTTCTGCGAATTTGCACAACCGCGGATTCAATCTTACCGATAAATTCGACGACGAGGCCATCAAGGCCATGCCGGACGGAAGCTCCCATCCGTTTTTATTTAAGGGCGATGGGCACTCGCATTTTTCCGACATGAGCGCCGAATGGGGAACTGCCGGATTAAAGGGCTATTATAATGGCGCCGCTTATGCCGACCTGGATAATGATGGCCGGCTGGATCTGGTTATCAACTGCATCGATTCAAAAGCAATCATCTTACAGAACAGATCAAAACAAAAAAATTTTATTTCCCTTTCCTTTAAAGGAAAAGATAAAAATACTTTCGCCCTCGGAACAAAAGCTTATCTCTTTATATCCGGCAAAATGCAGTATCAGCAATTGATGGCAACACGCGGCTTTGAATCTTCGAGCGATCTGCGATTGCATTTCGGGTTAGATACAGTATCCTCGATCGATAGCC
>CAYYZJ010000849.1:0-2284 GCA_964475615.1 uncultured Flavitalea sp.
ATTCGAAGATCAGCCAGCCGGAAATGGACACCATGCCGATGGCCAAAAGCTCGCGAAAGGAATGCTTTACCAAAGAGCTTCCGTTATTGCGGAAATATACCAGTCCATCCAGCACGAGAGTAAATCCCCAGAAGACCGGCAGCTCGGCCCAGTTGATCAGCCATTTGGGCTCGGGGGTTTTCAGCATCAATACGATCAGGGGAACGAGCCAAAGCACAAGCCCTATCCAAAACCAGAAAGGTAGTTGAGGCATAACGCTTTTTTCTTTTTCCGGCCCTGCTGAAGGTTTTTTAAATCCAAAAACAGCAGGTATAAAAAAGAATAACAGCACCAACGCGAAAGTAATGGCAATAAGGGCAAACACAACAGCATTGTATGGCGCTTTTTGCTCTGGAGCAGTGGGCGGAAAATAAAATGGCTGTTCAGGGAATTTTCCTTTGCATTTAATGTAAAGGGCAACATAGGGCGAAAAGAAAATACCGCCGAGGGTGAGCAGGAGATAAGATGCTTTTTTGTTGATGGTCATGATCAGTTATTTTCTGTTTTGCGCAATGCGGTGAGTGCATTTAAAAAAATGTGCAGCAGCAGTTCTGTTTTCAACACATCCTTGTAGCCATTGAACCAAATACGCAGCGGTATCAACAGGCTGCTCAGGCCGTTCTGGTTAAGGCTATATACCTGAAAGGAGGTATTGTCGCGCAATTGCTTGCTGTAATAAGCCAGCCATTGGCGTTCTGTAACAAAGCGTTCACCATTCCAATCCCGCAGGCCGATGGCTTCGCAATACATGCTGAAGCGGCGTTTTCGCGGCGGGTTCTCCTGTTCATTGTCCAGGTAATAGTTTTTTAAAATATCGGTGATCCTTTCTCCTTTATTGGTTGAAATATTATAAGCATGGCCGATAACATAAGCATCTATATCGCCCAGCATATCGGAGCCAGGGGCATCGGCATCTATGTATTGCTGTTCTTTACCGGCGGTGAGGGGCTGCCGTCCATGCCTTAAATAATCAAGCAGGAAATCGGCCGAAGAGCTGGCGATATCGCCAAGCCAGGTAACGATATCTATGTTGGAATCTACGTGCGGGAACAAGCGGTCAAGGAAAGAAAGCCAAACCGGTAATGGACTTACCACCTGTTTATGGTTCATGGCATCGAGGCCGGCCAGCACATGGGCAAGGTCGCAAAACGTGCCGTCGGGCAACAATACTTCCTGGTGATTTTTTTGATAGATCTCAGGTACTTGTCCCGCTCTTGTATCTCCATAAACACGGTCGTTTTTCCGGTATGTAACCAGGCGGTATGTTGCGGTTTGAACTTCGGCATGCTTATATCGCTTTAGCGGTTTAACCGGACGCTGTTCAGGCGCAGTGATGATCCTGACCTTATAACGGCATCTGATATGGGCTGCTCCGCGTATCAATTGAGAATTCCATCCCCATTTGTCATAAAAAATTTTTCGAAGGCGTGTGATGATGAGTTTTGTCTTTTGTTGCTGTCCGTCAAAATAATCTTCTTCCTGCCTTAACAGGTTAAGGAAGGAAGAAAAGGTAAGCACATCCCGGATATCGTGCCCGGGTTCCGGCTGGTGCGATAAAACCGGTTGAAGCAGCGGTGGTTTAGCAGGCGCCTGCTCCATTTAAGTGGTTTGGCGTTTAGGGATATAAAGAACATCACATAATAATAGATTATTGTTGAAAAATCAAGTGCACATGCCAAATACCGTTAAAACACCTAAACGCAATACCGTTAAAACACGGATATTTTCTTTCCCGGACAATGATTAATTTATCATTTTTAATGTTTGAGGGGTCTATATGTTTTCCCTTATCAAGATACACTCTGAAATAAAAAAACGGAATCATCCTTTTTTTTGAAGTTTCTGCTTGAAATTCATGATGTCAATGAGAGGCATACCCGCTTAGCGGTATTTTTAATCTGGAATTCTGTGTAATTTAAGCGGCTTCAATTAGTCCATCAATTCCATCGGATTCCGGACAACCAATATCCTGAACTGACCGTATTGCCTGTATTCGCGAACTTTATTCATGGAAAGTATCGTTGTTGCAATAAACTATTCGGTAAAAATGAAAATCCAAGTTCATCCCGGAGAAACTGGTTATGCTTGTAACAAAACTATGCTGCCTGAGCACCTTAAAGGATATGTTGCTGCCTGGGCCGATACGGAATTCAGGGTTGGCCCTTTCGGCGACATGCTTACGCAAGAATTTACTTCCGGAAACTGGTCTATATACATCAACCGCTTGCGCATAAACAGACCGGTG
>CAYYZJ010000850.1:0-12750 GCA_964475615.1 uncultured Flavitalea sp.
CCATAAGGCGTGGATTTCTGGAATGTGATGTTGGGGCGGAAGACAAGCGAGTTGTTGCTGTCGAAGCGTTGCTCTATATTAAAGTTGATCCGGTGACTTTCTGTTTTCTGAACATTCCACTGGCTTCTTACCACGGTGTAGGAAGAATCCTGTCCCTGCGGCGTTTTGACCAGGTTGATCGTACTGTCCTGCTGGTTGGTGGATACGTGCTGGTTATTGTAAAAATAGCTTCCGTAGGCATCTGTATTCGGGCTCCATGCATCGCGGTAGTTCACTCCGCCGGCCCATACGGTAGTGATGCCACTTCCCGTTTGTCCGCTGCTTCCTCCGAAATTACCGCCACGGCCTCCGCGCCTTCCGCCCGATGTGCCGAGAATATCCTGGGGAGTGAAATTCTGTTTGTTGATATCATTGGCCTGTCCCAGTAAAGAGATCTGCTGGTCGCCATTGAAGCGGTGCAGGTTGATGCTTTCATCATAAGTGCCGTCGGTGCCTGCGCCGGCAACCACTCTTCCGAAATAACCCTGGCGCTTGTCTTTTTTGGTGATGATATTGATCGTTTTAACGCGGTTGCCGTCGTCGAAGCCGGTGAACTTGCTTTGATCGCTGAGATCGTCGAATACCTGTATCTTGTCGATAATGTCGGGGGGAAGGTTTCTTGTCGCCAGCTTGGGATCATCGCTGAAAAAACGTTTGCCGTTCACCAGCACCCGCTGCACGGTTTCGCCCTGGGCCGTGATATTGCCGTTCTTATCCACCTGCACGCCGGGCAGTTTTTTCAGCATGTCTTCAGCCAGTGCATTGGGCTTGGTATGATACATGCTGGCATTGAATTCCACGGTGTCTTTATTCACGCGCACTGCCGGGCTTTCCACAATGACTTCCGAAAGTGTGTCGGTAGACCTTTGCATGACCATATCTCCCAGGTCGACCGAAGTTTTATCTGCCGATATGGAAAACCGCCTTACAACGGCCTGATATCCCTGAAAGGTGATCGTGAGCTTATAGCTTCCGGCATTCAGGTTTTTAACCAGGAACTTTCCTTCCCTGTCTGTGATGGTAAAGGTCTGCGCCTCGGGATCGGATACCAGCGAAACAGTAACGGAGGCCTGCGACAGGTTTTGCTTCCCGGCTGTATCGACAATCCTTCCCTGAACAGTGCCTGGCCCTGCCTGGGAATAGACCTTCAGGCTGAGGCAGGACAAGATGGTTATGAACAGGTAAACCGGGGTTTTCATACAATGCTGATTGCTTCAAATTAATTAAATATAGCTCGTCTGAAGCTAAGCCGCCACGGCATGCTGGAATAGCGGCCATAGCAGATAGACTAATGGTGAATTTCAATGGCGACAGGGTGAATATAAGGTCAGCTAAAGAGATATTCCACGTCTTCCCTGGTAAGGCTCTTCACGAATCCGTCGTCGTCGGCGATCAGGTCTTTGGCCAGCAGCCGCTTTTTTTCCTGCAATTGCAGGATCTTGTCTTCGATGCTGTCTTTACAGATCATGCGGTAGGCGAAGATGTTCTTCGTTTGACCGATACGGTGAGTACGGTCGATGGCCTGCTGTTCAACCGCAGGGTTCCACCAGGGATCGACAATATACACATAATCGGCGGCAGTGAGGTTGAGGCCCACCCCGCCCGCTTTGAGGGAAATGAGGAATACCCGGCAGCTTTCGTCGTTCTGGAAGTTCTGGATAGCGCGTTCCCTTTCCGCAGCAGAAGTGCTGCCGTCGAAATATTCGAATTGCACATCAAGCGCTTTCAGCTTTTCCTTGATCAGGGCCAGCATACCGAGGAACTGTGAAAAGACCAGGGCCTTGTGATCGCCGATATTTTCAGTGATCTCCCGGGCAAGCTCCTCGAGCTTGATGGAGTGGTTGGGATATCTTTCCGTTTCATTAAGGATAGCCGGCGAATCGCAGATCTGCCTCAGCTTCATCAACCCTTGTAAAATGGTGAGCTGCGATTTCTGGATGCCCTGCGTTTCGATGGTTCCAAGGATCTTATCGCGGTAATCATTGCGGTAAGCGTCATAGATCTTGCGCTGCTCGTCTTCCATTTCGCAATACAGGATCGTTTCTGTTTTTTCGGGCAGGTCTTTGGCCACCTGTTCCTTGGTTCGGCGCAGGATGAACGGATATAAGAGTTTCCTCAGGTGATCCTTGCGGTCGGCTTCGCTGAACTTATCGATGGGGATGGCAAACTCCTGGCGGAAGAACTCGATGCTGCCCAGCATGCCCGGGTTGAGGAAATTCATCTGGGCAAATATGTCGAACGTATTATTCTGCAGCGGGGTACCGCTCATGCATAGCCGATGTTTGGCATGCAGCAGGCAGGCCGCCTTGGTAACCTTGCTTGCCGGGTTCTTGATGGCCTGCGATTCATCCAGGATCACATAATCGAAAGGTATTTCGATCAGCAGCTTGATATCGCTTCTCAGCGTTCCGTAAGTGGTGATGATCACATTGTATTCAGACAGGGCCAGCTTGTCGCGCGTGCGGTCGCCGCCATGATGAATATGGTAGCTGAGCGCGGGAGTGAATTTCCTGATCTCGTTCTCCCAGTTGAAGATGAGCGTGGTCGGACAAACTACCAGCGCCGTCAGCTTATTGTGCTGATCTCTGTAATGATGCAGAAAGGACAGGGCCTGGACTGTTTTACCCAAACCCATATCATCGGCCAGTATGCCTCCCCAGTTCACTTCATGCAGGTAATTGAGCCAGTGAAAGCCGTGCACCTGGTAAGGCCTCAGGATATGATCGAGATGGGCGGGCGGAGGTATTTCCCTGATATGCCTGAACTCCCGCAGTTGTTCATATTTCTTTTCGAGATGGATGATCAGCTCTTCTTCATTGCGGTTTTCATAGAGCTCATCGATCACGCTCATGTGGTATTTGGACAGGCGCAACTGGTTGCTCCTGCCTTCGCCCACCCGGAAAAGCAGGGAATATTTTTTGATCCATTCTTCCGGCAATACACCCAGGGTGCCGTCGTGCAAAGGCACGAACTGCTGGTGGTTGGAAAGGGCTTTCTTCACATCGGCAATGGTTACCTGCTGGTCGCCGAATATGATATCCACCCTTGCATCGAACCAGTCGGTATTGCTGCTGATATGGATCTTCGTTTGCGGCTTGGCGGTATTGAAGCGGAAATTTTTAAGGGCTTCAAAGCCATATACCGGAACTTTCATCTCCTCCATTGCATCCACAAAAAGGAAAAACCAGTTGTTCCTCAATACATCACTTCCACGCAAAGCCAGGCTGGACGAGCCTTCGGGCCGAATGAACTGCGAGTGCAGCGATTCCAGCCGCTTGCTGAACTGCAGCTCAGCCTCTTTATTGCGATGCACGATAAGCACTTTTTCGCCATCGGGAACAATGATCTCATCCTTTCCTCCGGCGCGTGTTTCAAATCCTTTATAGGAAAAAATGGGTTGAAAAAGAAGATAATCTCCTTTTTCCTGCAGCAGCAGTTTCTTTTCGGGTTCTCCATCCTTCACTTCCTTGATCAGCTCTTCGCTGAATTCAACATGATAATCCTTGGTCAGCGGAAGTATGAAACGCTGAAGCTGAACCGGCCAGTCCTCCTGCCCGATCACCAGTTTCGGCTTGCCGTTGAACTTTTCAACCAGGGCAATATCTTCCGGCCTGTTCCAGAGATAAAGATTGTTGTTATAGAAAAACAATACGCTGCTCCTGCATTCATTACTGTTGAGGTCTACCACCTGGCCGTTTATTTTTAAACAGCACCAGACCACATACAGGTTTTTTTGGACAGACACATTGAAGAACGGGCTGATCTGATCCGTTGCAATGCCGGTGGGTTGCAGGTTATCTGTTTTGAACGGCTTGCTCCCGTTTAAATAAAATACAAAGGGATTATCGTTCAGGTCGGCAAATAATTTCTTGAATTTGGGATGCAGGTATTCGACCATCAATGCCTTGGTTTCATCGGGCAGATCGTCTTCTTCATGATGGATGATGTTTTCCCAAAGTCCGCTGAAAGGAGAATTGCGGTTGAGGTATTTGTTGATCTCCTGCTCCTGCATCTTGCGCAGGGAAGGGATCAGTTGTTTATCGCTTTCGCTGAAAGGCTCTGGGTTGATGAATTTGGTGAGATCCATTTTCTCCACCTTGCCCACATAGGCCGTCTGCTCTTCATTGCTTTCGCCGCTTATGGCCTCGACAATAAATCCGGGATAAGCGCTGTGGTTGAAATTAAATACAATGCCCAGCCGCTGCGAAGCAGATCTTTCTTCTTCTGTTTCCAGTACGGGCTGGGTTTCCAGCACAACGGGCTTTGGCCTGCTTGTATTTACAGGGGCCACCCGTTTGATGGAGGGGTCCAGCACCCGGAGAAAAGGCTTGCCGTCTTTATAGACGAATTCAAACTTGCCGTCCAGCGGATCGCTGAGTGAATAACCGTAGGCTTCCAGCAGCTTGTTTTTTTCTTTGTCCCAATTGCGGATGCTGTCGAAATAATAAGGCCCGTGGGCATGAAGGAGATGCAGGAATACGATCACTTTGGGAAGACAAAGCGGATGGGCCTCATCTTCATAATCGCAGCTCGTATCGAAATTCCTTTCTTCATTTTTACGGATGATCACTTTATAGGTCTGGCCGTCGAGGTCAACGGTTGCTTTTACCGTTTCATCCTTTGCCGATTCGATATTGGGTTTCTGAATGCGCAGGTATTTTTCCGCTTCCTCGAATATCTGCGGCGAGCAAAGCAGGCGGATGCTTTTGAGGTCGATGTATTTCATCTTCACCACCGTGTGCTGCTGGTTATACCGGGTTTCCTCTGCTTTCAGCATATTGCGGTCGAGCAGCTCCTGCAACTGGAGCAGCGCCGCTGCTTCATGCCTGCAGATATCGCCCAGGTTATACGGGCAACTGCACCTTACGGAAAGTGTTTTGGCGTCCTTGAACTTCTGCACATACACTTTGTAATAGGTGGCATAGCTGTCGTCCTTTACCCGGAAGGTAACTGATTCGAACAGCTCGTCATATTCCACCAGTTCCACGTAACCAATGGCGTGAATCTTTTTTCCGCGTCGAATCACTTCATCGGTTCCATTGGTGTACACATATTTGATAAGGTGCGGTAAAGCCATTTATTGATGTGAGGTTTACGATTTTGTTCTGCCATTTCCCGCCCTGCTTCCTTTTCCAATCCAGGGAAGGAACGGGGGTTGTAAAAAGGGTAATCTGCAAAAGTAAAGGAAAAAAGCCGAGAGCTGAAAAGTTTTTGGAATAGCATTTGCCAATATACCTTTGCAAAGACCATCCTGTAAACCTCCCGATATGATTTCTCGCCGCTTGTTTATTTTCTGTATTGTTTATGCCTGTTTGACCCCTGCTTTTTCCCAGAAGCTTAGAAAGGCAGACAAGGCCATGCTTTCCAACCTGGAAGCAGATGTGCATTATCTGGCCGACGATAAGCTGGAAGGCCGCAGGGCCGGTACCCAGGGCGAAAAGCTGGCCAGCGATTTTATTGTCGATGCATTTCAAAAAATAAATCTTCAACCCAAAGGCGAAGACGGCGGCTGGCTGCAGCCATTCGAGATCAATGACGGCAGGCAGATCGACAGCACGGCTACGCATTTTTTTATCAACGATAAGGAGCTATTGTTAAGAAAAGATTATTTTCCTTTTCCGTTCAGTCCCAATAAAACCGCTGAAGGCCAGCCGGCCATTGCTTTGCAGGAAAGCGGCGTTCCCTGGTTCTTCGATCTTAAAGAGCTGTTGGAATCCAACCAGGGCAATCCGCATTTTGACCTTTATGGGGCTATTCTGCCAAAGGTTAAAGAGTGCATGAAGAAAGGAGCAACGGCCCTGGTGATCTATAATACTTCTAAAATTGCCGACAACATTGAATACGATCCGAAGGACAGGACGGAAACCGCCGGCATCCCGGTATTGTATGTAACGAAAGAAGCCAAAAGAAAATACCTGCGCGATGAATCCGCTTCGATCGATGTAAAGATCAGTGTGCAGATCACGGAAAAGAAAAGAACCGGCCACAATGTGATCGGATACCTGGATAACGGAGCGCCTGCCACTGTTGTCATCGGCGCGCATTATGATCATCTCGGATATGGCGAAGACGGCAATTCATTGTATCGCGGGCCGGATAAACAGATCCATAACGGCGCCGACGATAATGCCAGCGGCACTGCCGGCGTTATCGAGCTGGCGCGATTGCTGAAGCAATCCAAACTGAAAAACAACAATTATCTCTTCATTGCTTTTTCGGGAGAAGAATTGGGATTGTTCGGGTCGAAATATTTTACCGAACATCCTACCATCGACCTGCATAGCGTGAACTATATGATCAATATGGATATGATCGGCAGGCTGAACGACAGCTCGCATGCACTGACCATCGGCGGATACGGCACTTCGCCGGCATGGGGCAGCGTGCTTGCGAATGATAATAAATTCTTCAGCCTTAAATACGATTCCAGCGGCACCGGCCCCAGCGATTATACTTCTTTCTACCGCAAGGATATTCCGGTGCTGTTCTTTTTCACCGGGCTGCATAGCGATTACCATCGCCCCACCGATGATTATGATAAGATCAACTACACCGGCGAGCTGCAGATCATCAAATACATTTACAAGCTGCTGGAAGACCTCAACAAGCAGGGCCGGGTTGCTTTTACCAAAACCAGGGAAGCGCCGCCCATGGCTTCCGTTCGTTTCAGCGTAACGCTGGGCATCATGCCGGATTATACCTATAGCGGAAGCGGCGTGAGAATTGATGGAGTAAGCGATGGGAGGCCGGCACAGAAAGCCGGATTGAAAACCGGCGATATCATCGTGAAGCTCGGCGATTATACCGTTTCTTCTATGGAAACCTATATGCAGGCATTATCCAAATTCAAGAAAGGCGACAAGACAACGGTGAATTACAAAAGGGAGAATGATGAAGCCAAAGCAGAAGTGCAGTTTTAAATGAATGAGCCATGAAGTTCAAGCTCGATATCGATGAACTTACGCACGATTTTTTTGAAGACGCCCGTCTGCTGGGCATCGTAGCGCCTGTAAAGGATTATCAGTTCTGCTGGCAGTTGAACAACAGGCTGCGGTTCGATTTTCGGATCAACAACCAGATAGAGATTCAACTGGCCAAAAAACAGCGGAAATATTTTTTCTGCGTGTATGAGTTCTGCGAAACGCATAGTCCGCTGGTGCATTATCTCTACAAAAACCAGTTCGACGGTGAGTTCCTGCTTCCTGAGTTCAGGCATCTCGATTTCTTATGGCTGATGAAGGGCGATACCGTAAGCAATGAGATGCTGAAGGAGCTGATGAGCTCCATCAGGCAGATTGCAGGAGTGCAGCTCGTAACCGAGCTTACCCATGAGCAGATCAAGCACAAAGGCCATCTTATTTTTTAGCGAATATTTAAAGTTACCGTTATGTGGAAAGAGGAGAACAACAAGCTGTACAGGAAATTCGAGTTCAAGGATTTTTCAGAAGCCTTTGCCTTCATGACCAGAGTGGCGCTGGAGGCCGAAAAAATGGATCATCACCCGTTATGGACGAATGTATGGAACAGGGTAGAGATCTGGCTGTCCACGCACGATGCAGGGGATATTGTTACGGATAAGGACAGGAAGCTGGCGGGAAAGATAGATAGTTTGTTGTGAGACGGGTAAAAAGGTGGAAGGCAGAAGGTAGAAGGTATAAGGTGAACGGCGCGACATATACCCTTCACCTTACACCTTCTACCTTTCGCCTTAATTGCATTATCCATTCATGCTGGCGAGGAACTCCTCATTGCTCGTTGTTCCTTTCATCCGCTTCAGCAGTTCATTCATGGCTTCTTCCGTGTTCATATCGTTGAGATAAACGCGAAGCAGGTTCACGCGCTGCAATACATCTCTTTCGAGCAGCAGGTCGTCGCGGCGGGTTGAAGAGGCGATCAGGTCGATGGCCGGGAAGATGCGCCTGTTGGAGAGGCGGCGATCCAGTTGCAGTTCCATATTGCCGGTGCCTTTGAATTCTTCAAAGATCACTTCATCCATTTTGGAACCGGTGTCGATCAATGCGGTAGCCAGTATGGTCAGCGAGCCGCCGTTCTCGATCTTTCTGGCTGCGCCGAAGAATTGCTTGGGCTTCTGCATGGCATTGGCTTCCACACCGCCGCTCAGCACTTTTCCGGAAGCAGGCGCCACGGTATTGTGCGCACGGGCAAGGCGGGTGATGGAATCCAGCAGGATCACTACATCATGTCCGCATTCCACCAGTCGTTTTGCTTTTTGCAGGGCGATGGTGGAAACCTTTACATGCTTTTCAGCAGGCTCGTCGAAGGTGGAAGCGATCACTTCTGCTTTAACGCTGCGTTCCATATCGGTCACTTCTTCCGGGCGTTCATCCACCAGCACGATCATCAGGTAGCATTCCGGATGATTGGCTGCAATGGCATTGGCAACGGCCTTCAGCAGCATGGTCTTACCGGTCTTGGGCTGGGCCACGATCAGTCCGCGCTGTCCCTTGCCTATCGGCGTAAACAGATCCATGATGCGGGTGGAATAGTCGCTCGGATTTACGAAAAGGTTCATCTTTTCGTAAGGAAATAAGGGCGTGAGATAATCGAATGGAACCCTGTCGCGCACTTCTTCGGGCCCTTTGTTGTTGATGGTCTCTACCTTGAGGAGGGCAAAATATTTCTCTCCTTCTTTCGGCGGGCGAACCGCACCGTATACCGTGTCTCCCGTTTTCAGTCCGAATAATTTGATCTGCGAAGGAGATACATATACATCGTCGGGGGAAGAGAGATAGTTATAGTCGCTGCTGCGCAGGAATCCATAGCCGTCGGGCATCATTTCGAGAACGCCTTCTGCCTGGATCACGCCGTCGAATTCGATATTGAACGATTCACTGCGGCGCTGGGGATATACTTTATTCTGCGAAGCATCGCCCTGCCTGGCTTCAACAGGAGCTTCGGTTTCTTCCGGGATACCGATGGTGTCTGTATCGGGTTCGTCTTCCACATCGGGCGTTGATTCCAGATCGGTATCGTCGTCTTCAGGAAAATATATTTTCTTGGCAACCGGCGGAGCCTGGGGCTGCTCTTCTTTTTTCTTTGCTTTTTTCAATACGGGCTTGTCTTCTTTTTTCCGGCTTTCTTTCTTGGGTTCCGGCTTTTTCACTTTTTCATCGCCACTCTCCACAAAAGCCTCTTCATTGGTATTGGCGGTGCTGGTTTTAATGATGCGTTTACGCTTGGGCTTTTCGCCGGCCGCTTCTGCTTTTTCGCTTGACACCACGGCTTGTTTATCGAGAATTTTGTAGACCAATTCTTGCTTATCGAGTTTTTTAGCGCTTGGAATTTTCAGTTGCTCTGCAATATCGAGCAGTTCGGGAACGAGCATGTCGTTCAATTGAAGGATGTCGTACATAAGAATACTTGAGAGTTAACACTAAAACAGGTAATCTGTTTTGTAGAATAGATTTTTTGAAATGAATTTGATTATGATGAACGGAATGGCTAAAACTGATGGTCTGTGAGCTAGGATAAGAACTAATCAGCTTAATACCAAGTGCAATATTAGCATAAAAACGTGAGAATGAAAAAAATATTTTGCTAAAATTCAGGCTGGAATGGCCGACTGAGGTGGTTTTCGGCTCCGGCTTTTTCGCAATTCTGCCTGATTCCAGCCTTTTTTCACAGACCCATTTGATGGCTCCAGAGGATTCTTGACAGCTTGCTTTATCTTTGCACACCTTAAATAACAATAACAGAATAATCAGTCCATGTTCAACAAGCGAATTAAAGTGAAAGACCTGCTGGCCGGCGATCAAACCGGCCATGAAGTAACGGTTATGGGATGGGTGCGCACCTTCCGCAACAACCAGTTCATAGCGCTGAACGATGGGTCTACCAACAATAATTTGCAGGTGGTGCTTGAACTGGGACAGTATGGCGATGATCTGTTGAAACGTATTACCACAGGCGCTTCCCTCAGGGTAACTGGTGAGATTATCCCTTCTTTAGGAAAGGGGCAGAAGATAGAGCTCAAGGCAAAGGCCATCGATATTCTGGGCGACAGTGATGCTGAAAAATATCCCTTGCAGCCTAAAAAGCACAGCCTCGAATTTTTGCGGGAGATCGCACACCTGCGTTTCCGCACCAATACATTCGGCGCAGTGTTCCGCGTAAGGCATGCCCTTGCCTTTGCCATCCATCGGTTCTTTAATGAAAGAGGATTCATTTATCTGCATACGCCGATCATTACCGCCAGCGATGCGGAAGGCGCCGGCGAGATGTTCCGCGTAACCACATTGCCTTTCGACAATACGCCGCGCAATCCCGACCATTCAGTGAATTTCAAAGAAGATTTTTTCGGACGGCCTACCAACCTTACCGTAAGCGGCCAGCTCGAAGGCGAGCTCGGCGCCATGGCCTTTAGCGAGGTCTATACTTTCGGGCCTACATTCCGGGCCGAGAACTCGAACACAGCGAGGCATCTTGCCGAATTCTGGATGATAGAACCGGAGATGGCTTTTTATGATCTGGAAGATAATATGAACCTGGCCGAAGCCTTCATCAAATACATCATCCGCTATGCGATGGATAACAATCGGGAAGACCTCGAATTCCTTGCCCAGCGGCTGGCCGATGAAGAAAAACAGAAACCGCAGGCCGAGCGCAGTGAAATGGGATTGATCGAAAAGCTCGAGTTCGTGATCAATAACGATTTTCAGCGCATCACCTATACCGAGGCCATCGACATCCTGCTCGATTCATCTTACTATAAAAAGAAAAAATTCAAGTACGATGTGCAGTGGGGCATCGACATGCAAAGCGAGCATGAGCGCTATCTTGTAGAAAAACATTTTAAAAAGCCGGTGATCGTTACCAATTACCCCAAGACAATAAAAGCATTTTACATGCGCCGGAATGAAGATGGCAAAACCGTTGCCGCCATGGATATCCTGGCTCCCGGCATCGGTGAGATCGTAGGCGGATCGCAAAGGGAAGAAAGACTGGACATGCTGGAGCAGCGAATGACCGAGATGCATGTTCCCAAAGAAGAGCTCTGGTGGTATCTCGATACCAGGCGCTTCGGCACGGTGCCGCATTCGGGGTTCGGACTTGGCTTTGAAAGGATGGTTCAGTTCGTAACCGGCATGACGAATATCCGCGATGTGATCGCTTTTCCGAGAACGCCGAAGAATGCGGAATTTTAATCGCTGATTCAGGGATTTTAGATGGATTTCACGGATCATAAATTGAAAATATCCCGCCGATAAAAAAATCCGCGATCCTAAAGAATCCGTTCAATCTTATTTAATCCTAAACTCCGCGATACGTATCCTTTTTTTATGGAAAAAGAAAACGGCGCTGTCTTATTTCACAAAGCATCTTTTTTATGGCCGAACTTAATATGCAATCCCTTGATAAGGGAAAAAGGGGTATGGTGCGCCGCGCAAAGAAATTATCGACCAAGGTTGACCTGACCCCAATGGTTGATCTGGGTTTTTTGCTCATTACCTTTTTTATGGTTGCAACAACATGGAGCAAGGCCAGGGCTATGAGGCCGAAAGACAGTTATTGGAAGAAAAAAGACTTATTCCCTAACGCTTCCAAAAAGCGTTTATCCTTCTCCGTAAGTTTTCATGGATGTTCACATAGTAAAGATTGATATCGCCGATGTGGGCGCAGTAAGAGAAAAATGCCAAAGCAAGTCTGCAAAGCAATAAGACTGTTTTTTGTGTCAAAATCTCTAATTTTATGATCCGCTATGCAAAAGTAGTGCTAACATAAAAATCATTGCTATGGCCATTCCTGTCGTTGATCTTTCCGGGTTTTTATCAGGCGATCCCCAAAAGAAAGCAGCTTTTGTGCAGGCCCTGGGCAAGGCTTATGAAGACGTAGGTTTTGTTGCAGTAAAAAATCACGGTATTCCCGATGCGCTCATTGCCGATCTGTATAAATATGTGCAACAATTCTTCGCGCTTCCGCTCGATATAAAGAAAAGATATGAGATTCCTGAACTGGCCGGACAAAGAGGATACACTTCTTTCGGAAAGGAACATGCCAAGGGAAGCGATGCACCGGATCTGAAAGAATTTTTTCAGTTCGGCCAAACCGTTGAAGACAATGATCCGGTAAGATCGGAATATCCTTCCAATGTAACGGTAACGGAAGTGCCGCAGTTCAGTCCCGTTTTTTTCAAGGCCTATCGTGCTTTTGAAACATCGGGAACAGCTTTATTGCAGGCCATTGCGCTTTATCTCGGACTGGATGAACATTATTTCGACGGGCAGGTGCACAACGGCAATTCCATCCTCAGGGCCATCCATTATCCGCCCATCACCCAGGAACCTAAATCGGCTATCCGCGCCGAGCAGCATGAGGACATCAATCTCATTACCCTGCTGGTAGGCGCTTCTGCCGACGGGCTGCAGATCCTCACCAAGCAAAATGAATGGGTACCGGTAACCTCACTTCCCGAACAGATCGTGGTGAATGTAGGCGATATGCTGCAAAGGCTTACCAATAACAAGCTGAAGTCGACCACGCACCGGGTGGTCAATCCGCCCAGGGAAAAATGGAATACCTCGAGGTTTTCGATCCCGTTTTTCCTGCATCCTAAAAGCCGGATGAGCCTGGCTTGCCTGGAAACCTGTATCGACGCCAGTCATCCCAAAGCCTATCCTGATGCAACGGCAGGAGAATATCTTGACGAGAGGTTAAGAGAAATTGGGCTGAAGAAATAGGTATTGTTGAGAA
>CAYYZJ010000851.1:0-2555 GCA_964475615.1 uncultured Flavitalea sp.
GGCGGATGCCTATATTGAAAAGCCATTTTCAAAAGAACACCTGCAGGCGCAGATCGCCAGCCTGCTGACCAACCGCGATATGATCAGGCGGTTTTTTGCCAACTCGCCGCTGGTGAACATCAAAAGCATGGCGCATACCCGGGCCGACGAGCGCTTCCTGGAGCACCTTCATGAAACCATCTGCAGGAATATGGAAGATGTTGAGCTCGACGTTGAAAAGCTGGCCAGGATCATGACCATGAGCCGCATCACGCTGTACAGAAAAATAAAAGCGGTTTCCGATCTCAGTCCCAATGAGCTGATCAATATTACGCGGTTGAAAAAAGCAGCCGAGCTGCTGGCTTCCGGCGATTACCGGATCTATGAAATCTCGAACATGGTGGGCTTCAGCACGCAGAGCAATTTTGCCAGGAATTTCCAGAAGCAGTTCAACATGACGCCTACCGAATACATGCATTTAAAACAAAGGGAGCACAGTAAAAGCTGAGATGGATTGTAAACGTTTACCGCGTGGTCTTTAATTTTTTTGAAACAAAGCCCCCGATGGCTTTCCCCTCTTCCACGCCGTTACGGATGGCCGCCATATAATGGATGCCTCCGTAAAGCCTGCTGATGGCAGCTTCTTCGGCAGCCTGTTTGAATGAGGTGAACTTCCGGGGCAGCAAGCCGAATTCCATTTCCGTAGAATCGGTGAATGCAAAATCATTTCCGAAGATGTTGGTAAGCATCACCGCTGCGGATGCAGACACTACGCTGTGACCGCTGGTATATTCCGGGAATGGCGGCGTTTGCAGCAAAGGCACCCAGTTGGGATCGATGTATTGGTTGATGTACGTTTCCGGGCGGATCACATTGCTCCGGTATTTTTCGTCCCAGCAACTGATGAAAGCGTCTGCCATGGTGATGGACGCGCATGCATAGGCTTCTGCTGTTTTGATATATCCGGCCTTTGCTTTTTGGCAGGCCACCCCCGTGATATTGATCCAGTGGCCGCCGGGAGAAATTTTTTTGGTGGCAAACATCAGGTGCCCGTTCACATTCATCTTAAACGGATTGCAGTCCCAGAAATTGGCGATCTCGGTTTGCTCGGGGCTCAGGTGCAAGCCGGTGTTATATACTTCCCATGCTTCCTTATAAAACGGGCTGTTCTTCTCTGCCGAAAAAACGATTGCGGGAACCGGCTTGAACTGCTCGGCCGAATCGATCACGAACGGGCGGATCTTGTTCCAGTGCGGCTCCACTGCCTTCATATAGGCCGGCGGAGTTGGCTTCCATGATCCGCTGTCATTGCTGGGATCATATTTCGGAAAAGAGCGGCTCTGCTTGTAATTATCCCCGGCTGCCCAGGCGAGAATATGATCGGCTATTTTTTTGCCCAGGGCAATGGAATTATCGAACACCTGCTCCGGCATGCCGGTATCTCTGAATTCCTGCAGTATTGCTGTATGAAAAGCCTCCACCCTATCTTCCGAAATGACCATCGATTTCCCGACCAGGAGTATCGCATGCACTGCCGCCAGTGAAAAATCGTATTGCTTGCCTGCCTCCGGCGAAGGCAGGGGTTTCAGATCGTGCAACTGGCAGGCCAGTGAAATATGAGCAGGATCTCCATAGCGCGCAGCTTCATATCCGGCAATGGTCATATAGGCATAGATGCGGCTGGCTACCGGAGGCGAAAAAATATCGTACACGATAACATCGGTCATTGCCTTGATGGAGCGATGGATATAGGCGGGATCATCAGCCAGCTTTCGCCAGTCTTTCTTCCCCATCGGCGAAGCAGGCATCCATCCCGAAAGGATGATGATTATGGCAAGACAAGTTCTCATAAACAATTGCAGCGGAACTTAACGCAATCCGCCGAAACCGCTTATGCAATACTGTTCATTTTATATTCCGTTTGTTTCATTCCTGATCTTCAGCTCCTGATCAAAACAGGCGGCCGTTAAATTGCATTTCTAAACGATACGCCGTATGATCCCGCGCCCCCTGCTTCTCCGGTTTGCCTTGTCCGCACCCCTGGCTTCGGTTATGCTTACCTGTTGGCCTGCGCCGAAAGATACTACGCTCTTTAAATTGCTTCCTGCATCACAGACTGGCATCGGCTTCAGCAATACCATTTTTGAAAGCGATTCGCTCAATATCCTGAACCAGGCCAATATCTACAACGGCGGAGGCGTGGGCATCGGCGATTTCAATAACGACGGACTGCCCGATATTTATTTTTCGGGCAATATGGTGTCCAGCAAACTCTACCTCAACAAAGGCAGGATGAAATTTGAAGACGTGACGGAGAAGGCCGGCGTGGGCGGTGAAGGAAGATGGTGCACGGGCGTTTCGGTGGTCGATATCAATGGCGACGGCCTGCTGGATATTTATGTATCGGCATCATTCCGCAAGGATGCCTTGCTGCGAACCAACCTGCTTTACATCAACCAGGGAGCGGATAAGAACGGCATTCCCGTTTTCAGGGAATCGGCCAAAGCCTATGGAATAGCCGATACCGGCTACAGCACGCAGGGCCTTTTTTTCGATTATGATCACGACGGCGATCT
>CAYYZJ010000852.1:0-4856 GCA_964475615.1 uncultured Flavitalea sp.
TGCGCCAGCAGCTTTGCTGCAGTTTCAGCAGCATTGCCTGCGGCGGCTGTTTTTGTCGAATCTGCATTTCCTGCGCCGGGAGCAGGCGAAGGGTTATTGGACTCATTGACCTGCGCGTAGTTGGACTTCTGCTTGGCCCTCCATAAAATGAATTCTGCAGGCGTTACCACTTCTATTACTCCTTTCATGGAAAAATGTCCCTTGCCGCACATCTGGTCGCAGGATATTTCGTATTCAAATTCGGGATTGCCTGTTTTCTTCTTCATCTCCTCGGTCGTGTACTTGGGCGTAAACCACATGGTTGTCGGTGTGCCGGGCACAGCGTCCATCTTCATGCGGAAAGCGGCCAGTCCCACATCATGCACCACATCCCTGGAATTGATGACCAGCTTTACCGGCTTGCCCACTACAACATACATGGTCTGGTTCACCACGATATCATCATGCGAAGCCGGATCGTCCCAGATCAATCCCAACTGGTTGTTCTTGCCGTCGTCGATATTGCGGTAATATTTTTTGCCGAATACATTATCCTTGCCGGGATAGCGGAATATCCAGGCAAACTGCCTTCCCGTTACTTCAACCACCTGCGCATCCTTGGGGGCTTCGCCGGTAATGTTGAACCAGTAATACAATCCGAATCCAACCAGCACGGTAAGGAATATGGCGGGAACTACCGTCCACACCAGCTCCAGTGTATTGTTATGTGGAAAATAATATGCTTTTCTTTTTTCGGAATACTGGTATTTATAGGCAAACCAGAATAATAATATTTGGGTGATGAGGAATACGGTTCCGGTGATGCCGATGGTGATATAAAGCATCTTGTCGATCTTCTCTCCTTGTTCCGATGCCGCTTCGCCGAGGATCTTCCCCCTGAGCAGTTCATTGCACCAGAATACGCCGATCAGGCCCAGCACCAGGAATACGATCATCAGAAAGCCGTTGATCCTGTTGTTCTGCTCGAAGTTTTTCTTTTCTCCTTTCAATATTCCCACATATTCACTGGCCTTGGCAATCTGAAAGGTAATCAGAAAGCCAAATAACAAAATCAAAAACAGAAAAATCGTTGACATGATGCTAGTTCAATGTTTGTTTTAATTCGGATCAAGTTTCCGGTTTATGGTTTTCAGTTTACGTTTGGGTTTTACAGCATCAGAACCGGAAACAGTAAACTGAAAACCGTAAACTACGTATGATGAATAATGCTTTCCTTGAGGAAAGGATGATTCTTTGCTATCATCGGGTATTTGGCCAGTACCCTGCCGGTGTTCCATAAGATCAGCCCGATAAACCCGGCTGCAATACCAAAATCGAACAGGTTCATAGGCACATGGTCGGGCGAAACGCTTCCGAACACCATCTGGTAAAAATCGAGCCAGTGGCCAAAGAGCAAAATTACAGACATAAAAGTTACCGTGGCATAATTACGTTTGGAACTGCGCTTCATATATATTAACAAAGGCGCCAGGAAATTGATGATGAGGTTGAGATAAAAGATACCGCTGTATGCTCCCTCGAACCGCACTTTGAAATAGATGGTCTCTTCTGAAATATTGGCATACCAGATGAGCATGAACTGGGAGAACCAGAGATATGTCCAGAAGATGGAGAAAGCAAACTGGAATTTTCCCAGATCGTGCAGATGCTCTTCATTGGTGAATTCAAGGTATTCCCTGTTCTTGAGGTATACTACAAACAAGGTGATCAATGCCATTCCGGCAACAAAGGTGCTGGCGAAAGTATACCAGCTATACATGGTGGAATACCAGTGAGCATTCAGGCTCATAAGCCAGAGCCAGGGAACGGTGGAAGCTACCGTGAGGGCAAACCATACGATATAGAGCGAAGCCCATACTGTATTTTTGAAAATATAACGTTTACCTTCTTCAACACTCAGCGGGGTATCGTCTATTTCGCGGGAAATGGAGCGCATTTTGATGCCGAGCACAGTCCAGAGCCCGATGGTCAATACTGTCCAAAAAGTAAAGAACGTGGGGTTGAGGAAACCGCTTTTCCCTTTCAGCACCTCGTCTTTATTCACTACATCTTTATCCAGCCATTCATAGATGCCATGCTTGTGGCCGAACACGATGATCATCAGCACCAGAAAACAGATGCCGCCTATGGGTATCACGCAGGCTGAGATGGCTTCGGTAACCCTGCGGAAAGCAAGCTGCCATCCGCCCATGGCCAGGGTCGATGCGCAGAAAAAAAACATGGCCGCATTCACCACCAGCAAAAAATAAACGCTGTTCTGCAGCAGCGCGGCCCAGAACCGGTTCTGCTGGGCTTCATTGCCGTTTCCATACATAAAAAAACCAATGATCAGCGACAATACTCCTACTGCAATCAGTCCCAGCGACCAGCGTTTATACCCTTCCGGTATCTCAAAATGCTCTTTTATTGACATGCGCAACGATTTATGTTTCTTTAATTCATTATTTTTTTGAAGCCGTTGAATCCGATCCTCCGCCGCCTGCTCCTCCGCTGCTTTGGGCAGCGGCCTGCTGTTTTGTTTTAATATAACGGATCACCATCCAGCGCTGGCGGGTATCGAGCTGGGAGGCATAGCTTCCCATTTTATTCTTGCCATAGGTAACGGAATAGAACATCTGTCCTTCGGGCATGGCTTTCATGCCGGCATCGCCCATAAAATTTTTCGGCGCTGCAGGAAAAGGGCCTTCGCCGCCTTTATAGAGCGGGCCGTTGCCGTCGAGGGCCTGTCCGTGGCAGATGCCGCAGTTCACGAGGTAAAGCCGTTCTGCTTCTACGGTATCGAATGTCGTTATCGGGCTTTTGATCTGTTTGGAGGCTACATAGTTGGTCGAATCGCCGTCCTTATCCTTGGCAAGCGGAAAAGGGAACAGCTCTCCGCGCTTGATGGTTCCTTCCACCGGCGCATTGCTGTAATGAATGCCTTGCTTGAGCAGCGCTTCTTTCTGTTCTTCCGTTACCGAATAGGTTTCATAGGCGCGGCTGTAAGCCATATCAGGCATATACACTCTTCCCGGGCTTCTTCTTACATCGCTGCAACTGATGATAATGATCCCGACTGCTGCGGTCAACAATGCTATGGATATTTTTTTTGTCGGCATTTCAAATTCGTTTCTGTTTATGCTAAAGCAGTTTCCTTGTGATCGAACGGTTTTTTATCCTTGTCGTAGCGCCCGAGCCACCAGCCGGTCTCCGCATGCTGCACATTCACTTCTATGGCGCCGTTACCGGTCAGAAAAGCTTTCACTTCATCTTCATTGGTCTTGGCCGTGCATTCGATGACCATCACGAACAGGTCGTCGGTAGCGCGCGGATGGAAATGATGCTTTTTTACAAAAGGCGCGATCTGGCAGAGATAGCAGAACGTAAGCACCATGCCTACCGAAGCAAACAATACCGTAAGCTCGAAGGTGATGGGTATCCAGGCCGGCAGCGAAAAATGCGGCTTGCCGCCGAAATTGATGGGCCAATCGTACGTAAACACATAACCGATACCGCTAAGCGCAGTAGTGGTTCCGGTAATGCCGTAGATGAAGCCGGCGGTATGCAGACTGGTTTCGCGAAGGCCCAGTGCCTTGTCCAGTCCATGGATCGGCATGGGCGTATATACATCGTGTATCTTGTATCCTGCCGTGCGAACTTTTTTTATGGCCGGGAATAATACCGCTTCATCGTCAAAGCATCCTACAACAAATTTTTTTACTGGCATAGTAATTTTTTTAGTGTAAGGTGTGAGGTGAAAGGGGTAAGGCCCTATACCCTACGCCTTCTACCTTATACCTTCTAATGCGCATGCGCAAATTCATGTGCGAACTCTTCCGGCGTTTCCTTTTCGGCATCACCCATTTTTCCCTTATAGTTTTCACCGGATTTTTTCAGAATATGTTTGATCTCCGCTACCGCAATAACCGGGAAGAATTTCGAGAACAGGAAATAACAGGTGAAGAACAACCCGAAAGTTCCCAGGTAAAAACCTATTTCCCAGATCGAAGGCGTATAATACGTGCTCCATCCGCTGGGTATGTATTCGCGGTAAATCGAAGTAACGATGATCACGAAACGCTCGAACCACATTCCGATATTCACGATCACCGACATGAAGAAAGTGACCGTAAGGTTTCTTCTCAATTTTCTGAACCAGAAGATCTGCGGCGAAAGCACATTGCATCCCATCATCAGATAATAGCTCCATCCATAAGGCGTGAAGAGATTGACGCGGTTCTGCATAAAGGCCCAGCTTTCAAATTTATTCTGTCCATACCAGGCAATGAACAATTCGGTGAGATAAGCGCAACCCACGATAGATCCCGTGAGCACGATGATCTTGTTCATGACATCAATATGTTCGAGGGTGATGTATTCTTCCAGCTTCAGCACCTTGCGGGTGATCACCAGCAGGGTCTGCACCATGGCAAAACCGGAGAAGATGGCGCCGGCAACGAAGTAAGGCGGAAATATAGTGGTGTGCCAGCCCGGAACCACAGAAGTGGCAAAGTCGAACGACACGATGGTATGCACTGAAAGTACCAGCGGCGTGCTCAATCCGGCCAGCACGAGCGCCAGGGCCTCATGCCTCTGCCAGTGCTTGGTAGAGCCGCTCCATCCGAAGGAAAGCACGCCATACATGAACTTTCTCCATTTCAGCTTGGCGCGGTCGCGCACAATGGCGAGATCGGGAATAAGGCCTGAATACCAGAACAGGAGCGATACGGTGAAATAAGTAGAGATGGCGAACACATCCCAAAGCAGCGGCGAGTTGAAATTAGGCCAGAGCGATCCGCGGGTATTCGGATAAGGCAATACAAAAAAAGCCATCCACACGCGTCCCATGTGCCAGATCGGAAACTGGCCGGCGCACA
>CAYYZJ010000853.1:0-4749 GCA_964475615.1 uncultured Flavitalea sp.
AGGATAAGGAGTATGTTCTGAAGAAACTGGGTCTGAGCGAACATGAATTTGAGGGGATCATGCATCTGCCTGTCAGAAAGCATGAGGAATTCAGAACGGACCGCAGCCTGAAGGAAGGATATATGACCCTGTTGAAAAAAACGGAAAAAATACGCAAAGCATTCAAGGTAAAAGGATGAGCGAAAAAGTTACATTTGGGTTGATCGGATGCGGACGGATAGCAGAGCGCCATGCCGAACATATTCATGAGCGCGGAACGCTGATTGCTGTATGCGATATTGATAAAATAAAGGCAGATGCGCTGGCAGCCCGCCACCATGCCAGGGCCTATTATTCAGTGGATGACATGTTGAAGAAAGAAAAAGGAATTCAGGTTATCGCCGTCTGTACCCCCAATGGACTTCATGCAACGCATGCTATCCAATCGCTCAATGCCGGCAGCCATGTGCTCTGCGAAAAACCACTGGCATTAACCAGCGAAGACTGCCGGGCGATGATCAAGGCTGCTGAAAATAACTGCAAAAAGCTCTTTGTTATTAAGCAAAACCGGTTTAACCCGCCCGTAAAAGCGGTAAAAAAAATCATTGATGAAGGCAGGCTGGGGAAAATTTACAGCATTCAGTTAAATTGTTTCTGGAACCGCGATCCGGATTACTATCTCAATTCGTGGAAAGGAACGATGCAACTGGATGGAGGCACCTTATACACCCAGTTCAGTCATTTTATCGATCTGCTTTACTGGATGATCGGGGATATTCAGAACGTGCAGGCTATTACAGCCAATTACGCACATAAAGGGATCATTGAATTTGAAGACACCGGAATAGCGATACTCGAATTCCAGAATGGCGCCATCGGCTCCATTCATTATACTGTTAACAGTTACAAAAACAATATGGAAGGCTCGTTGACCATTTTTGGGGAGAAAGGAACAGTAAAGATAGGCGGGCAATACCTTAATGAACTTGAATATCAAAATATAGAAGGATACCGTATAGAAAATCTGCCCAAAGGGAATATTGCCAATAACTATGGAACATACCAGGGATCCATGAGCAACCACGATAAGGTATACGATAATCTTATTGAAGTATTGAAATACAATTCCTCCTTCTCTACCAGCGCCTTCGATGGATTGAAAACCGTGGAAATTATCGAGAAGATATATAAAGCCGCAACAAGGCTTTAAACAAAGTAAGTGGTATTGTATTTGAATATTACATGGAAACAATAACGGCCTTCCGGCCATTCCCTTGCTGACCAATAAAACGATCTTGCTTGTGTCGCCCCAATCATGGGGAAAAATGTTTGTATCCAAACATCATTATGCCATTGAACTGGCCAGGCAGGGGAATGTTGTTTATTTTTTGAACCCTCCCGATGAAGGTAAAACCGGCTCAAGAACAGTGATCATCGAACCCTCCGGCGTGCATGAAAACCTGTTTTTCATTCAGCACCGGCTCTGGTTCCCTTATAATATAAAATTTCATTTCATTTCCCTGTTCCATATATTGATGAAGCCGCATGTAAAGCATATAGCCAGGCAAATAGGCCGGCCGATCGATATAGTATGGTCATTCGATCTCGGCAATATGTATCCTTTTTCTTTTTTTCCCGAAGGCAGCTTTAAGATATTTCATCCTGTAGATGAGCCTACCAATCAAACAGCCATCAATTCGGCAATAGGCGCGCAGGTTATTTTTTCGGTTACCCGGGAAATACTGGCCAAGTTCCACCAGTTCAGGGTACCGAAATATTTTATCAACCATGGCGTGGCGGATTATTTTCTTCAGCCTTTTTCACCCAAGAAAATAAATCAGAACCATCGCATCCATGTAGGCGTATCAGGCAATCTTTTACGGGAGGATATCGACCGCACGATCTTCTTACAGATCATCCGCGAAAACCCCGATATTGTTTTTGAATGCTGGGGAAGCTATCAGCTTAAACAATCCAATATCGGAGGCATGGATGATGAACCGGCAAGGAATTTTATCAATTCCCTCCGGCAGCAGCCGAATGTAATATTGCATGGGGTATTGGACGCCGTGAACCTGGCAAAGGAATTAGGCCGGATGGATGCATTTCTGATCTGCTACAATATTAACAAGGATCAGAGCAAAGGAACCAATTACCATAAAGTAATGGAATACATCAGCACCGGCAAAGTGATCATCAGCAATAACATTACCACCTATAGCGATAAGCCCTATCTGATCCAGATGGTTCCCGACAGGGATCATAATAAAGCCCTGCCGGAATTATTCTCAAAAGTGATCCGCAATCTGCCGCTGTATAATAAAGAAGAATGGCAGCGGGCAAGGATCGCATTCGCAACCGAAAATTTTTATGCGATCCAAATCCAGAAAATAGGAGAGCTTATTGACAGTATGACCCGGAGAGCGCAGGAAGTGCCGGCCAATCCAATCCCTGAAAAGCAATGAGAATCTTAGTAGTCGGATCGGACAATAAATATGCCATTGAAAACTTTTATGTCAAACACCTTCGTGAGCTTGGGATCGATGTGCGCCATTTTGCAGCCCAAGGCCTTTTCTATGAGTATTACGAGCGCTCAATAGTAAACAAGATCATATTCAGGCTTGGCCTGTCCACCATTTATAACCGCATTAATCTACAGTTCAAAAAATGGGTGATGGAATTTCAGCCTGATGTGATCTGGATATTTAAGGGAATGGAGATTTTCCCGTCTTCTCTCGTTTGGGCGAAAAAAAGAAATATAAAGCTGGTCAATTATAATCCGGATAATCCCTTTCTTTTTTCGGGCAGGGGCAGCGGCAATAAAAATGTTACATTAAGCCTGGGTTTGTATGACCTCTACCTGACCTATAATCTTTCCATAAAAAAAGAACTGGAACGCAGGTTCTCTGCCCCTGTGGATTATCTTCCTTTCGGCTTTGAGATCAGTGAAGAGATCTACGAGGATTGCGCCCGTCAGGAGGAAATCCTCAAGGCCTGTTTTTTAGGCAATCCCGACAAACAAAGAGCTGCGGTGATTATGGAACTGGCTGAAAAAGGAATTGAAATGGATGTATACGGTCATAACTGGCCTGCTTTTATAAAGCACCCGAACCTGGCCGCTCACGAGCCGGTATATGAAACCGAGTTATGGAGAACATTGAGAAAATATCGCGTGCAATTGAATTTGATGCGCCCGCATAATCCCGATTCACACAACATGCGCAGCTTTGAAGTGCCGGGCATCGGCGGTATAGCAGTCATGCCTGCAACACCCGAACACGTTCAGTTTTTTGAGAATGGCAGGGAAGCCTTTTTCTTTAATTCGGCGGAAGAATGTTCGTCGATCATCAAAAAGATCCTTGAATTACCTGCTTCCAGTGCCGATGAGATCAGGAAACGGGCAAGACAAAGATCGGTTGAATCAGGCTATTCCTATGCAGCACGGACAGTAACGGCGCTGCAGTCCATTAAGCGCTTGTATGCCTGAAACCATTGCGATCATCCATTATCAACCGCTCGAACTGTATCCGCCCGTCATGAATTTTCTGAATTCAACAACAGGAATAGCAGGCGGGAGGATAGATGTTTATACAACATATTGCCATGCGGATATCAGCAACTATGCTTCTCCGCACGCTGAAATAAGAATTCACCGGTATGGGGCCAGGAGAAAAAAAAAATCGCGGGCAGGCAGGGCCTGGCATTATTTCAGGTTCCATTGTTTAACCTTGCTGCGGTTATTGTTTACAAGACCGCGCACCATAATGTATTTCGAAACGTTTTCTGCCTTCCCGGCCTGTGTATACAAGCGGTTCATAAACCGGGATAGCAGGATATTCATACATTATCACGAATACATGACCCCGCAGGAATATGCCGGGGGGATGCTCATGATAAAATGGTTCCATCGCCTGGAAAAAAAAATATATCCGCTTGCCGAATGGGTTTCACATACCAATGAAGGGAGGATGAAAAGATTTTCAGCAGATCTTGCCGGGATTTCGATACCCGCAAAATTTGTGCTTCCCAATTATCCTCCCGCAAGCTGGCAGATGGGAGAAAAAAACGCCATTCAGGAGCCTGTAAAAATAATATATATCGGGGCATGCGGTCTCGATACCATGTATATCCGGGAATTTGCACAATGGGTGCTCAGCCGGAATGGAAAGGTTGTATGGGATGTTTATTCACTCAATATAACCCCGGAAGCCGCTGCTTTTTTCGGCTCGCTTTCCTCCGGGCTGATCAGGCTCTTTCCCGGCGTAAGCTACAGTGATATACCTCATGTACTGGTCAATTATGATATTGGAGTGATCCTTTATAAAGGCCATATCCCGAACTGGATCGATAATGCGCCCAATAAATTATTTGAATATTATAATTGCGGACTGGATGTATGGCTCCCGGTTCAGATGACCGGAAGCCTGCCTTATGTTACTCATGGAGTTTATCCAAAAATAATAGCCATCGATTTTCAGCAATTGGAAACGCTCGACCTGCATGCAGCAACAAACAGAAGCGGGCTGACTTATCGACCTTCAACTTTTTATTGCGAACAGATATACGAGCCGCTTTGGCAACGATTGCTAACTAAATAAAATTAAAATATCCCCATTTATGACATTTAAGCAAAAGTTGCAGAATATTTTTTTCCCGCTCGGCAGCATTCAAAAGATACGCAGTGGTTATCTGAAAGGATATAAGATCAGGCTTACGGAGAATTCACTTTGGTCGCCCCTGATCGGCAAATGGGAACCGGCCATGCAGAAG
>CAYYZJ010000854.1:0-3302 GCA_964475615.1 uncultured Flavitalea sp.
ATACCTGGGCCGAAAAAAATGAGCCTTATGAAAAAGCGCATGCAGGCTTACCGCTGGTACAGCATTCCCTGCTGCTGATGCTGCATTATGTAAAACAGGGGAAGATAAGCCTGGAAAAAATGGTGGAGAAAATGAGCCATGCGGTTGCTGTTTGTTTCAGGCTGGAAAACCGGGGCTTTATCCGGGAGGGCTATTTTGCCGACCTGGTGATCGTAGACCCGGATCAAACGACAACCGTTACCCGGAATAATATTTTATACAAATGCGGCTGGAGCCCGCTGGAAGGTTTCCATTTCCCGGCTGCCGTTACGCATACTTTTGTGAACGGGCACCTGGTTTATGGAAACGGGGCTTTCGATGAATCTCAGAAAGGGCAAAGGCTGATGTTCAATCCCTCTTGAAGCATGGAAATAGATAAAACAACATACGAAGACCTATCTGTCTTCAACTCTGAAGAGGAGGAATCCATCTTTCATAAGCTCAACTTCACGCGAACGCTCGGAGGCAGGAACTGGCTCTGGCAATATTTCCATCAGCCCTTCAGCGACCTGAAGCGCATTACGGAAACGCAAAAGATACTTTCGCTGATCATCGCGCATAGCGACAAATGGCCGCTTTCCATCAGCAACGGCACCATCATGGTCATGGAGCGGTTTTATGAGACTGCCATCGACGATATTCCCCACAGCGATAATTTCGTCAATGCCATCGGCTATAAAATTTTTCATGCTCCCGATTTTTCACTGACGCGGTATTCGGTCGGCCATTTTGCCGATTTTGTTCGCGGATTGCATTCGCTTATTGCCTTGTTCGATCATGATGAATGTCCGCAGATGCTGCGAACCTTACTGCAAAGAGCGGGAAGCCTGCTGAACCACGAGGTATTGTTATCGCTCGGTCAAACCAGGGCAGGCACTCCACTTTCGGCTATACAAACGGTTTATTACGGTCATTATATCCGATACCGTTTCAAGAATGCTGCCTTGGAGCTCATCGATATTTATGGCCGGCTGGATGCCTGGTATTCCATGGCCATGGCTACCGTCAATCATCGGTTATCCTTCCCCGTTTTTCTGCCGGATGATCAGCCGTCCATCGATGCGGGCTCGCTTTATTATATCCTGCTGCCCGATCCGGTTTCATATAACGTGCAACTGAATCCGCAGCACAATTTCATTTTTCTCACCGGGGCCAATATGGCTGGTAAAAGCACATTTATCCGTGCTGTTGGCGCCGCCGTTTTCCTGGCGCATATCGGCATGGGCGTGCCTGCGGCATCCATGCGCCTCAGCCTGTTCGACGGCATCCTCAGCAATATCAATGTGACCGACAATATTGCAAAGGGAGAAAGCTATTTCTTCAATGAAGTGCAGCGCATCAAAAATACCATCATCAAGATCAATGACAACAGGCGTTGGCTCGTGCTGATCGATGAACTGTTCAAAGGAACCAATGTGCAGGACGCCATGAAATGCTCGTTGACCGTGATCCGCGGACTGATCAAGATTAAAAACTCATTGTTCATTTTATCCACTCACTTATATGAGATTGCTGAAGAACTGAAACCATATCCCAATATTGCTTTCAAATATTTTGAAACAGCGGTCAGAGAAGACCAGCTTGAATTCAGCTACCAGCTTAAAGAAGGGATCAGCAATGACAGGCTGGGCTATCTTATTTTGAAGAGGGAGAAGGTGGTGGAGATGCTGGAGAAATTGTAGAAATAAGCTGAGGGAATTTACATTTTATTTATATCAGAATCCAGGAGTAAAATCTAAGTGTTTTCACTTAGTGCAGTATTATTTTATTGTAACTCTGTATCGCGTTTAAAACAATTATCTTAACTTTTCCTCTATGGGATTTTACAATTAACTTCTAAACTCACAAACATGAAAAAGCTATTCTTTTCTCTGGCAATATCGTTTTTTTCAACATCTCTTCTCGCTCAATGGACTACCAGCGGAAACAATATTTACAATACAAATACTGGAACAGTAGTTATACAAAGGCAAACCGGATCTTCTACATCACAAATGCTAGTAGTCGATCCTCAAGGTGCTGGCAGTATTACACTTGGAGTTGCAAATACGGGCGTTGGAGGTTATACTTCATTAACATTTTCTATCAGTGCTCTTCAAAACGGTTATTCATCTTTACAAAGTATTAAAAGCGCTGGTTCCGCTTATGGCGTGTTGAGCTTGAATCCAAGTGGAGGAGGCGTTGGTATTGGAACAACAGATCCCGGTCCTTATAAACTCGCAGTTGAAGGACCAATTGGGGCAAGATCGATTAAAGTAACCCTTGCCAACCCTTGGGCTGATTATGTCTTTGATAAAAACTATAAACTCAGAAGCCTTTATGCTCTTGAAAGCTATATTAAATTGAATAATCATCTTCCAGGAATACCTAGCGCAACTGAAGTTCAAAAAGAGGGGCTGGATCTTGCACAAATGAATGCCAAACTGTTGGAAAAAATTGAGGAGCTTACCTTATATGTAATTGAACTAAAAAAGGAAAATGAGAAAATAAAAAATGATATAAAAAGATTAAACAATAAGAGAAAAAAGTCATCTAGCACAAAGTAAATTATTGTTTAATCAATAATCATTTTTTATGAAATCGATAATTATTTTTATTGCATTATTGTTTGTTTTGTCATCTAATGCATATCCCCAATGCCAGGATCTCTTTTTTTTACCTTCTTGCTTTAACACTGTCAATGCACCAAATACTTATTGCAGCACATGGGCCAGTGGATGTGGTAGTGGTTGGACAAGAAGCCATGGTACGCCTCAAATACTTTCAGATACAGTGATCGATAGAAAAACTGGTCAGAGCATTCCAGTTTATTATGGCTTTATGTGGTCAGCTATAATTAATTCACAACTTACAAGAAGCGAAGGAATGTTTTATGGCCAGGACCAATATATATTTTTAGCAAATCATACTGTTGAAGTCACAATAAGGGTTTTCACATCCGGAGGTAGCGGAACTGTATTCATCTACGCAGCAAATAATCTGACACAAGGCAGCCTCCAGGGCTGTGGTGATCCAATTCCAAGCATTCCAGACAATCAAAAGCAAAAAATAGGAGAGATTTCGGAAATCAATAATGAATGGAAAGATTATTCATTTACGTTTACTCCTAACGCTAATTATTCACAAATTTGGATATATCCGAAAGCATCTACTACTACACAGTTTAATTTGGGATTAATAGATATTCAAATTTGCGAATCTTGTGAAGGAGTAGTCATTTATAATAGTGGCACTGTACCAGCAAATCTGACTACTGCTGGATA
>CAYYZJ010000855.1:0-4631 GCA_964475615.1 uncultured Flavitalea sp.
CGCTGTTTGCCGATTTCGATAACGACGGATATAAAGATGTGTTCATCAGCAACGGTTACCTGCGCGATTATACCAACAAGGATTTTTTACGGTATTGGGGCGATTACAAGATCAAAAAAGCAATGGAGCATGAGCCGGCCCTGCTGATGGATCTGATCAGGGCCATGCCCGTATCCACCTATCCCAGTTATATTTTCAGGAACAATGGCGACCTCACGTTTGCGAATAAACAAAAGGACTGGGGACTGGATCAGCTCAAGATATCCAACGGCGCCGTATATGCGGATTTGGATAATGACGGCGACCTTGACCTGGTGGTCAATAATATCAATGAGCATGCTTTTGTTTACCGGAATATGGACAGGGAGCAGAATAAATCTGCCTATCTCGATATCCGATTAAAAGGCAAAGCCCCGAACCTGAATGCTATCGGCGCAAGGATCTATCTCTATAGCGAAGGGCAATTGCAGTATGAGGAAGTGAATCCCAACCGCGGCTATCTGTCCTGCGTTACTACCATTGCTCATTTCGGGCTGGGCAAGCGGCAAAATGTCGATTCGATAAAGATCGTATGGCCAGGCCAGACTATTCAATGGATGAAAAATATTGCCTGTAACCAACGGTTAACTATAAGCGAAGAAGATAGCCAGCCGCCGGTTGCTGAAAAGCCTGTTAAGCCGAAAGCCGTTTTCAGCCTGGCTGATCCGCTGATCGATTATAAGCATGAAGAATTTATTGAGAATGATTTTAAGCGTCAGTTGCTGATGCTGTTCATGTATTCGAAAACCAGCCCCGTTATAGCCAAAGCGGATGTCAACAAAGATGGTCTTGACGATCTGTTCATCAGCGGAGATAAGAACAAGCCGGGTAAGGTTTACCTGCAGCAGGCAGGAGGGAAGTTTGTTGCCATGGATATCAACATTGGCAATGAAAATAATTCTGCCGTTTCCGCCGCCGTATTTTTCGATGCTAACGGGGATGGATATCCTGATCTTTACCTGGCCAAGGGCGGATATTCGCTTTGGCAGCCCAATACGGCCTCCCTGCAGGATGAGCTTTATCTGAATGACGGAAAGGGAAACCTGCAACCCGTGCCCGGAGCTGTTCCCGACGTCAGCGCCAACAGCAAATCGTGTGTGCGTCCCTGTGATTATGACAATGACGGGGATATTGATCTTTTCATCGGCGGCCGCGTGATACCGGGCAGGTATCCCGAGCCGCCCAGAACCTGGCTGTTGAAAAATGACGGCAAGGGAAATTTCAGCATCGGGCCTGCTCCGTTCGACAGCATCGGCATGGTTACCGACGCTCAATGGGCAGACCTGGACCAGGACGGCAGGAAAGACCTCGTTATTTGCGGTGAGTTCATGCCGGTAAAGATTTTTATGAATACAGCAGGCGGTTTTATTGACAAGACTGCTGCCTGGTTCAATGAACCGGTAAACGGTTTCTGGTTTACCCTTACTGTTGCCGACCTGGATGGCGACGGCAAAGAGGATATCGTTGCCGGCAATCTCGGGCTGAACTCCCAGATCCATGTCTCCGGTAAAGAGCCTGCCGAATTGTACTATGCCGATTTCGACAACAATGGTTCCATCGACCCCTTTTTTTGTTTTTATATACAGGGAACCAGCTATCCTTTTGTGAGCCGCGATGAACTGAACGAGCAGATCTATCCCATGCGTAGAAAATTTCACAGCTACAGGGAATATGCCGATGCAGGGATCAAAGACATTTTTCCGGCCGAAGAGCTGACTAAAGCATCTAAACTAACGGTAACGGAGAGCCGAACCACCTGCTTCCTGAACAGGAATGGGAAGTTCGTTCAATCGCCATTGCCGCTACAGGCGCAGTTTTCCATGGTAACCAGGATACTCAGCGGCGATTTCGATCATGACGGTAAAACGGATCTTCTCCTGTTCGGCAATCATACCGACAACCGGCTCAAGCTGGGCAGCATCGATGCCAATTACGGATGCCTGCTTGCAGGCGATGGGAAAGGGGATTTTCATTACGTGCCGCAGCCGGTATCCGGTCTTTGCGTGAAGGGAGATGTGAAATCGGCTGAGCAGATCAGCATCGGAGGAGGAAAATATCTTGTCATCGGTATATCCAATGAAGCGATACAATTTTATAAACAGGAATAATGCTCATGAAGAAAGGAATTATTTTATTGATATTCCAGGTTAACCTGCTCCATGCGCAAACCGTCAGTAAGCCTTTGCCCCAATGGCAGCAGTTGCGGCCGGCTGTCAGGGCAATATCCCTGGTAATGATGCATGATGTAACGAGCCCGCCGGTGGCGGCGCGGTATTATGCCTATTGCATGCTGGGAGCTTATCATATTGTGTCGATGCGCGACACGTCCATACCGGCGCTTTCCGCGTTCATCAGCAGCTATCCTTCAATCCGGTTGAATGCGGCAGAAAAGAAATTTGATCATCGCATTGCCGCGCTTTATTGTATTATGGAAACAGGCAGGCAGATGCTGCCATCGGGCTTTATGCTGAAGGAGAAGCAGGACGAGTATATTCATGTATTAAAGAAGAACAAGATCGGAAAAGCAGTCATCGATCAATCCATACTGGTTGCCGTTGAGATGGCGGATAAGATAACAGCTTATGCAGCCACGGACAGTTACAATAAGCTCAGCACAAAGCTCAGGTACACGCCGCTCAGGGGCGATGGTTACTGGTATCCAACTCCGCCGGCGTATATGGAAGCCATTGAGCCCAACTGGAAGATCATCAGACCTATGATCATGGATTCTGCCGAGGAGTTCAGGCCCCGGCTATCAATACCTTTCAGCAGCGATTCGACGAGTGAATTTTACAAACTGGCCAGGGAAGTGTATGATGTATCGAAGCAGGCAACGCCCGAGCAGTCGGCCATTGCCAATTTCTGGGACTGCAATCCCTTTGCAGTGTCCAGCTCCGGGCACATGGCGATTGGATTTAAAAAGATCACGCCCGGCGGTCACTGGATGAATATCAGCAGCATTGCCTGCGAAAAAGCGGGACTTGATTTCGACCACAGCGTCATACTTCAAACCATTGAAGCCATAACATTGATGGATGGATTCATCAGCAGTTGGGATGAAAAATACCGGAGCAACCGCATCAGGCCGGAGACATTCATCAACCGCCATATCGATCCGCACTGGCAGCCCTTGCTGCAAACGCCTCCTTTCCCCGAATATACCAGTGCGCACAGTGTAATCTCGACCGCTTCGGCAGAAGTGCTGAGCTATCTGCTCGGCGACGATTTCGCTTTTACGGATGATTCCGAAATGATTTTCGGGATTCCGGAACGTTCTTTTCATTCTTTCAGGCATGCAGCCGACGAAGCTTCCATCTCGCGATTGTACGGAGGCATTCATTACCGCGATTCAATCCTGAACGGACAAGAGGAGGGCAGGGCGATTGCGAAAAAGATCATCGATAGGATCAAGGCAGCGGGAATATTGCCTTTGAACGGGCGAGTGGCTATGGGCAAGTAACGAGCCAGGATGGAGATATTGGTTACTTTCCAGCTACACTTGCCTTCAACATTACAGCATTTTCTTCACCATCTCCGCAACCACTTTATCGATAGGAAGCGTAACGCTTTCTGCCGAAAACAATTCGCGTTCGATGAAGCGGAAGGTTTCCGTTTCGCCGGTAGCGCGGTAAATGCCCATTTGTCTTTCATCAAAATCGAAAGGCTTATTGCGCAGCGGCACTTTGATGGGTTCGAGCGGTTCTGCAAAATAATAAATGGAAATGATCTGGTGGCCGGGATTGAAGGCCGACATCTGGTAAAAATCGGTAGTATAGATATGATCGGTAATTTTCACTTCCAGATCCATTTCTTCCTTGAATTCCCTTTTCAGGCAATCGCGGGTGCCTTCTCCAAACTCCAGCCCGCCGCCGGGAAATTTAGTATAATAATTCCCACGTATAAACTCATCGCTAACCAATACCGATTTATCTTCCCCCAATAAAATTCCGTAAACCCTGATATTAAACATAGAATGCAAATGTGCGAATGGCTGATGTGCGAATGTGCGAATTTAAAGATTTGTTGATTATAATAATTCATTCCGATATATGCATTCGCACATTAGCCATTCGCACATCCGCACATTTACTTTATATCTCTCCTTTCATCTCTATCTCTCCTTCAAATACTTTTTCGGCGGGGCCGCAGAGCCAGATATTCCTGAATTTGTTTTCATCTACACGATCGTATTTCACTACCAGCTTTCCTCCTTTGGTGATGACGGTGACATCATTGTACCCCCTGTCATTATGATGGCATACCAGCGCGCTGGCGGTAACGCCGGTGCCGCAGGAAAGGGTTTCATCTTCCACGCCGCGTTCATAGGTGCGTACGATGATCTCGTCTTCTTTTTTCTGTTCCACGAAATTCACGTTGATCCCTTCTTTGGCAAAATCCGCGCTGTAGCGGATGTCCATGCCTTTATGATATACATCGTAATCCATCACATCGGCCACGATCTTTACATAATGCGGGGAGCCGGTGTTTAAAATATAGTCGCCATGATATTCGCGGATATCATTCACGTCTTTCATTTTCAGGCTCACGATTCCGTCGTCGTCCAGCTCGGCTTCGTGCTCGCCGTCTGCTGC
>CAYYZJ010000856.1:0-16055 GCA_964475615.1 uncultured Flavitalea sp.
TGGCTCAATATGGCAAAGTGCTACTTCTACTGATACGACAAAAATCAATATTGAAAATAATTACTTTGAAAATTTTGATAATGCTGTTACTATAGGCAAATCTGCTTCAGTTATTCTGACAGGTAATTACTTTAGTAAAAACAATAATTCTATTGTTCAGTGTTGGACAGGCAAAACTGTTGTGTTCTCAACAGGCAATTCAACAGATACTACAGGTGTAACTATTGACAAGCAAGGTGGCACCATTAGGTGGAATGGAACTGATATTGCTATCGATATGTCCAAATTGACCCCAATTGCTTACGATATTGTAAACAATTCAAATCCGAGTGCCGGGCTTTTGGGTGGCAATCAGTGGTCTGGTTCATCCTGGATTTCCTGGACGGGAATGGGGGTTTTTAATACAGGTGCAGACGATGATATTTTAATTCCGGATAATACCTCAACCTTCAAGTTAATATCTATTTCGGCAAATCGTACTGTCACATTGCCAACAATGTTAGCAGGACAGAGAATAACCATTTTGAATACAAATGCATCGAGTTTCACTTATTCTTTTACAAACATGGTAAGAGATTTAAGCGGAAATACGATAACGGCTTTAAATAATGGACAGAGATATGATATAGAATATGATGGTATTAACTATTATAAAACAAATTGAATAAATAGCTATTGAAGCTCACTTAATAAAAAATGAAATTCATGAAACGATTCCTTCTCATATTCTTTTGCCAAGCCCTTTCAGCAAAAATCCTTTTTCCCCAAACCATCTACACCATCAAAGCCGACAGCGTAAAACTCACCAACTGCGATTCAAGTGAACTCATCATTGAAAACCACACCCAAAACATACACGGCTTCCTGTTCAATACAGGCAACGGCCGCACCCTTTTCAAAAAAGGCCTGGAGAAAATAAATAACAACAGCTATCTGATCGGTGCAGATACTCTGAATATTCCATCAACCAATTTCTGGTCTTTATTCGGAAACTATAACATCAATCCGGCAACACAATTCATCGGTACAATGGATAATAATCCCTTGATCTTCCGGGCCGGCGCATACGAACGAATGAGATTATTTGCCAACAGTAACCTGTCTATTAATGCTTCGGCTTCTGCGGGAACCGACAATGGATACAAACTGCAGGTGGATGGCAGCCTTTTTGCAAGCGGGAATGCCAGTATTGCTAACCTGGGATTTACTTCTGGTTTCGATGTCGGAAATATCAGTCATGCTACAGGCATCCGTTCTGATGGTTCAAACAGCAGCTTTATACTTGAGGGATCTACCCAGGGCTGGGCTACAAATATGTTCACTTTTACAGATGCGTACGGCAATATAGGCAAAGAAGTATACAATATTGATGGCAGCATAGTAAAGATCAGAAGCGGTTTTAAGAATGCAAACGTTGAAAACCTTTCCGGGAATGTCCTTTATATCAATCCGACCTATAATCTATGGGCAGGGTCTCATCCGATGATATTCCGGGGTATTTATTATAATCCGATACTCACTAATATGAATGGTTCCAGGCATATTGCCATAGAAACCGTTTCGGGTGATGTGCTGCTTGGTACAACATCAGGAAATACAGGTATCGGAACAAACAATCCTACCGCACAGCTACATACCACCGGTTCTGTTCGGTTTGCAAGCCTTACTCAAGACAGTACACAAACGCGTATACTGGTGAGTGATGCCAATGGCAACCTATACTATCGCAGCGCCTCTTCACTCGCAGCCAATGATATTTTCAATTCCTCATTGGCAGTAAATGGTGCAATAAGCGCCCAAAAACTAAGGCTCAGCCAAACCCGATGGCCGGATTATGTATTTGCAGGCGGATATCATTTGAGGCCCATAGAAGAGCTGGAACAATATATCACACAACATAATCATCTCCCCGAAGTTCCGTCGGCAACAGAAATCGAAGAGAAAGGCCTCGATGTCGGCGATAATCAGGCCATAGTGCTGAAAAAAATCGAAGAATTGACATTCTATTTAATTAAACAGCAGAAGCAACTGCAAGCGCATGAAAAAATCAGGGAATTGGAAAAGCAAAACAAAGAACTGGATTTATTGAAGCAGGAAATTGCTGAATTAAAATCTCTGCTAAAAAACTAATATGCATTTTTATGAAACGGCTTCTGTTATTTTTGGGAATGTCTTGTTTGGCAACCCCCCTTTTTTCTCAAAACGTCTACACCATCAAAGCCGACAGTGTAAAGATCACCAACTGCGATTCTGCAGAGCTGATTCTTGAAAACCATACCCAAAGTATTCCCGGATTTTTATACAATACCGGCCATGGCCGCACCGTATTCAAAAGAGGGGTAATAAAGATCAATGACAGCGTTTTCCTGATTGGTGCGGATACGTTAACGATACCTAAGATTAACCCCTGGCTGCAGGGTGGCAATGCCTTTGGAACGACCGGCAAATTCGGAACCCTCGACAATAATCCAATCGATTTTTATACCAATAATGTTCAACGGGGAAGATGGACAAACGGAGGGAATTTTTTAATCGGAACCACATCCGATGCCGGATACAAACTGAATGTAAATGGACCTACAAATATAAATGGCGATATTAATCAAATTGCCCCGCATACAAGCCAGTTTGGCAACAAAATCCTGCTTGACCAGGTAAGTAATAGTTCGAGGATCTTTTCGCCGACCATGATCATATATCAATCAAATAATACCGGTAATCAACACTTCTTTAACAATGCAATCGGAGCGTCTTTTGTGGGCGACCTGGTGACCATTGATCCCGGGCAAGGGGCTTTACAAAATTCGCAATTATCGCTTAATGTAAAAGGGAGGCAGGGTAATTTAGGACTATGCGTAAATATGAGTGGCTCCGTAGGAATCGGAACTACTTCACCTACTGCCCAGCTTCATACTACCGCCTCCGTCCGCTTCGCCGGCCTTACCCAGGACAGCACACAAACACGTGTGCTGGTAAGCGATGCCAATGGCAACCTGTATTACCGCAGTGCATCCTCACTCGCCTTTAATGGCATGCTTAATTCCTCACTGGCTGTCAATGGCACTATAAGTGCCAGAAAGCTGAAACTCGATCAGACCGGATAGCCTGACCATGTTTTTTCAGATGATTATCGATTGATGCCATTGCAGGAACTGGAACAATACATCAGGCAGAACAGGCATCTTCCTGAAATTGTTACTGCAAAAGAAGTCGAAGAAAAAGGAGCGGATATTGGAGACAATCAGGCTGCCTTATTAAAAAAAATCGAAGAATTGACATTATATCTGATCGAACAGCAAAAGGAGCTGAAATCTTTAAGACAGGAAATAGCCGAACTGAAATCCCGGATAAAAAAATAGGTCACTCAAAGTTCCTGGTTCATTTCTAACTTTTAATTCCACTAGACCGGTAGCCGATAATACAATCCCTGACAAGCATTGAAAAATAAAGAAGAAAACCTGTATTATAATAATTAAACCCGAACCAGTACCCTCGTAGTATCGGGAGAACCGAAACAGATCAACGATAAATTTTGTATTTTAGAAGAGACGGACACAAATTGAATGCAGAAAAATTTTACCAAAGCAAATAAGTATGCTATAAAAATCATGCAGAATCAGCCGAAATCGCTTCCTTTGATCATCAAAAAAAGGCAAACGCTTCAAACTGCGGCCATATCCTATTATATACAGATGCCTAAAAAATCCAGCTTGAAGCAATACCTGAATTGTCTCAAGGATCGCCGGAGAAATTAGTATTAAATAAAACACAATTGAAGTCTATTGCCCATCTCAAGAATAAAAGAAGCCTTACTATCCAGGACTTTAAAAGATTCAAGCATTTTTATTGTGTGCTCACTCATATAGCGACCTAATAATAAAACAAACATCCACCTGAAACGATGAAAAATCAAATCCCTTCACTTAATGGCCTGAGAGCAATCAGCATACTATTGGTAATAGCATCTCATTATAAAAAGAATTATGCTTTTACCATAGCTTACCCCTTTGGTTTTTTCTTCAACGGTCATTTTGGGGTAAATATATTTTTTATCATTAGCGGATTCTTAATAACCAAATTATTGCTTTCTGAAGAATCCACTAATGGAAAGATCTCATTGGCCAATTTTTATAAAAGAAGAACCCTTAGGATATTCCCCGCTTATTATTTTCTGCTTATTGTCTATGCATTTATGCAATTCTTTCATCTGATTTATTTGGATCCAATTTCCTGGATCACTTCCATATTTTATTTAAAATATTTTTATATGACAGGTGAAGAAACACTCCATTTCTGGTCATTAAGCGTGGAAGAGCATTTTTATTTATTATATCCCCCATGTTTCGTTTATTTCAGAAAGCATCTTACTAAGATAGCCTGGACAGTTATAATACTGGTTCCCATAATACGAATTATAGGTTATATTAAGAATTATTCTCAGTTCTCTCTTTTTCAAAGAGCGGACGCACTGATGATTGGTTGTTTAATAGCTTTACATGAGCAAAGAATAAATGCTGTAATTGAGAGATTGTCCTGGAAAATCAACCCGTCGCTCTCTGTGTTAATATTAATAACAAGCATACTTGGCTTATATGGTATCTCTTATCTAAATTTCAAATATCCCCTTCATCTGGGCTTTTTCACAGTACCTTTTGGAGATCCCTTCGGTACTCTGTCGAGTTTTTTGATTGGTATGCTGATGCTTTTTTCAATAAAATACAGGAATGCCTGGTATACCTTTTTGAACTTTCCTGTCATGGATTATATTGGGAAATTATCCTACTCATTATACTTATGGCAAGAAATATTTGCTTACCCTCCTGCAAAGCTGCCCCTACTTAAAATAATGCCTATAAGTTTAGTATGCCTTTTTATTACTGCTAATTTTTCCTATTTCTGCATAGAAAAACCATTTTTACGGTTGAAAAAGAGATACAGCACTTCAAATAAGGCTTATCTTAAACCAGATATGCAAAGGGCTTGAGATATATCGCTTATCCGCTAACTTTGCCTTTCCGAACTTTTTGTATGAAACAATCCTCTATCAATATCGACGTGCTGCTGGATGCCGACAAGGTTCCCGAACAGATCAACTGGATCGCTACCGATATCCCGGCCGAAAAAGCCAATAAAGCAAAAGCCATGATGCTCGCTTTCTGGGACGGATCGGATAAAACAGCCCTCCGCATCGACCTCTGGACTAAAGACATGATGGTGGACGAAATGGCCGATTTCTTCTATCAAACCCTTATGACCATGGCCGAAACCTATCAGCGGGCCACGCACTATACCGACCAGGTAAACGATATAAAACAGTTCGCTAAACATTTTTATGCTAAATTCAGGGAAAATCAACTCAAGGAAAATAAAGCCTGACCGATAAATACCGAACTATGAGCCTGGAACAAAAAGTCATGGCCGACATGAAAACAGCCATGCTGAGCAAAGATGAAAAAAGCCTCCGCGCACTAAGGGCCATCAAGGCCGCCATCATCCTGGCCAAAACGGCCGAAGGCGCCGGCGGCGAGATCAAGGAAGAAGATGAGACCAGATTACTGCAGAAGCTCATCAAGCAAAGAAAAGATTCGCTGGATATCTACCGCCAGCAGAACCGCAGCGACCTGGCACAAAAAGAGCAGGAAGAGATCGAAGTAATCGAAAAATTCCTGCCAAAACAACTCAGTGAGGAAGAATTGAGAGCAGCTTTGTCACGGCTCATTGCAGACCTGGGCGCCGGCAGCCCTGCAGATATGGGCAAGGTAATGGGCGCAGCTACCAAACAATTTGCCGGAAAAGCCGATGGCAAGACCATCAGCACGATCGTAAAAGAATTATTGTCCAGATAAACAGGCGCGAAATACAAAGTATTGCCTGGATCAGCTTCGTATTTCACACCTCGTATTTTTCAATCACTTGTCGTAAATTTGTTTGTTGAGCCGATTTTTGGCTTAAATCATTTATTTTAGCGAATAATTATCGTACCATTTTTTACCCGGGTAATGAAATACGAAATCAGGCAAGACGATAAGTTCAATTTCATTGAAGAAGGCGAAGGCGAGCCACTGGTACTCCTCCACGGTCTCTTTGGCGCCCTGAGCAATTTCAGGGAATTGATAGAGTATTTCCGCAAACACTATAAAGTGGTTGTGCCCATGTTGCCTTTATTTGAGCTGGATCTCCTGCATACCACGGTGGGCGGACTGGAAAAATTCGTCCATAAATTCATCGAGCACCGCAATTACCGCAACCTGCACTTGCTGGGCAATTCACTGGGCGGCCATGTTGCCCTGATCCATGTGCTCAGGCATCCCGAACGCATCAAATCCATTATCCTTACCGGCAGCTCGGGCCTTTTTGAAAACGGCATGGGCGATACCTATCCCAAGCGGGGCGATTATGAATACATCAAAAAAAAGACGGCCCTGACCTTCTATGATCCTGCCATGGCTACCAAGGAACTGGTGGATGAAGTATACGAGATCGTCAATAACCGGCTCAAGGCCATCAAGATCATTTCCCTGGCCAAAAGCGCCATCAGAAATAATTTGGGCGAAGAACTCAATCAAATCAAACAACCAACGTTATTAATCTGGGGCAATAACGATAGCATTACCCCGCCCTTTGTAGGAAGGGAGTTTCAACGCCTGATACCGAACAGCGAATTGCATTTCATTGATAAATGCGGTCATGCCCCCATGATGGAAGTGCCCGCAGAATTCAATGTGATCCTGCATAAATTTTTAAGAAAGCTAAACGAACCTGCAACGGTAGCATGAGTTATTACGTACATATCAATAAAAAGCCAGGCCCTTGTTAAACAGAGAGATCATATCAGATACCATTCCTTTTCTCCAGCCTCACGACACGGTGGCCCGGGCTCAGGATCTGATGATCGATTTTCATGTTTCCCATCTCCCCGTTGTAGACGAAAATAAACTGGTCGGCCTGCTGAGCGAAGACCTCCTGCTGAATGCCCCCGGCGACGAAACGCCGATCTCCCAACTGCAGCACGGATTTTCGAAAATAACCGTTCGCGGGGCCACGCATTTCATGGAAGCTGTGCAGTTCGTCAATGAATTCAATCTTTCGGTTATACCGGTTGTCGACAAGGAAACAGAATACCTCGGCGCCATTACCGCTGCCGAGCTGCTCAAACAACTGGGAAAGATCGTTGGAGCCAATGAGCCGGGCGCCATTATCGTGCTGGAAATGGAAAAGCTCAGCTTCTCCTTTTCGGAGATCAGCAAGCTGGTGGAAACCAACGACGCACAGATTACCCAGCTCAATACGTTCTCCGATCCCGATTCAGCGTTTTTTTATGTTACCATCAAGATCAATAAACTGGAGATCTCCGATATCATTGCCACTTTTCAACGGTACGAATACAAAATCAAATATTATTTCGGCGAGGAATTGTATGAGAATGAATTGCGCAGCAATTACGATCACCTCATGAACTACCTCAGCATTTGATGCACAAGGCCGGTAAATACTGCTTGCTCATCGTCCTGCTTTTTTTATTCACAACGGTAAATGGCCAGCAACCAGCCGATACTACGCATTCGTCCCTTTTTCCCGCTCCTGCTTATCCCACCGATTCCATCGGGCGGGCGCATTACACATTTACTGTAGGAGATATTTATATCAGCGGCAACGAGATCACCAAAGCCTATATCATCAAAAGAGAACTTCCGTTCATCAGCGGCGAATCCGTTTACCTGCCCGACCTGCTGAAATCGTTCAAGGAAGCCCGTGAGCATCTTATCAATACCCGGTTATTCAATGAAGTGGTGATCTCGATAAAAGGATTCAAGGGGTTTGTGGTGGACATACAGATAGATGTAAAAGAACGCTGGTATATTTTTCCTCTCCCCTATATACGCCCGGTAGACCGTAACCTCACCGCCTGGGCGCAAAAAAATTACAGCCTCAGCCGGCTCGACTATGGCCTGAGATACTCCCATAAAAATTTCACCGGCCGCAACGATTACCTCCGCGTGTGGCTCATCACCGGCTATTCGCGGCAGGTGGAGATGGCTTATGATCAGCCTTATGCCGACAGAACACTGAAGCATGGATTCGGCTTCAGTTTCGTTTATTCGGCGCAGAAAGAGCTGAACATACTTACGGTCAACAACGAGCAAACCTTCATCAACCGCGACACCCTTGCCGGAGCAGGAAAATACCTGAGAGAGCTGCGCGGATTCTCGCTTCGGTATTATTACCGCCCGGGCATCGAAACCAGGCATTTTCTGAGGCTGGGCTTCAACTGGCTGAATATCGACAACACAGTAGCCGCTTTTAATCAGAAATATTTTAATGACGGAAGAAACCATGTTTTCTATCCCGAGCTTACGTATACCATCAATTATAACCGGATAGATTATGTTCCCTATCCCACCCGGGGATTCCTGTTTGAAGGCGGGCTGTTACGGAGAGGCATAAACGCAGATATGAACCTTTGGCAGCTCAATGCCAGAACCAATGAAGCCTGGCCATTGGCGCGCAAACTCTATTTCGTTTCGCAGAACATGGGCCTGCTCAGGCTGCCGCTGGATCAGCCCTTTTATAACCAGCAATTGCTGGGCTACGGCGATTTTTATATGCGCGGACTGGAAAAATATGTGATTGACGGCACTGCCGGAGTATTGGCCAGGAACAGTTTGCTCAAAGAATTGTTCAATTTCGACATTCCTTTCCTTCGCGGCACCTCGCACGATCATATTCCCTTCCGCATTTTTGCCAAAGCTTATTTCGATTGCGGTTATGTATACAATAAAACATTCCGCGACAATTCGCTGGTGAACCTCATGCTGTATTCAGGCGGAGCGGGAATCGATGTGGTTACTTTTTACGATTTTGTTTTCAGGGTAGAGTACAGCATAAACCAGCTGGGCGAAAAGGGATTCTTTTTTCATATCCGGAATGAGTTTTAGATCGATTAAATTGCCTAAGCAAAAACAAACGCATAATGAAAGTAGCCATCTATACCCGCATCATCGACAATGATGAGCAGCACGAGGTGCAGCATCTCTTCGATGAGCTCAGGCAACAACATATTGAACCCGTGATCTATCAGCCTTTCTATGAAAAAAATCAATCCGTATTCCAGTTCCCTCCCAATGTATCCGTTTTTCGCGATTCATCGGATCTGAACAAATCCATCGATTTTCTGATCAGTCTCGGCGGCGACGGCACGCTGCTCGATACGGTTACCCTGGTCCGCGACAAGGATATTCCCGTGCTGGGCGTCAATTTCGGAAGGCTGGGATTTTTGGCCAGCATCGGCAGGGAGGAATTGTCGACCACAGTAACTTCGCTGGTTAACCGCACTTTTGTGGTCGACAAGCGGTCGCTCATCCATCTCGATGCCAATAAGCCGCTGTTCGGCGAAGTGCCTTATGGGTTGAATGAATTTGCCATTCATAAAACAGACACTTCTCCCATGATCAAGATACATACTTACCTGAACGGCGAATTCCTGAATACCTATTGGGCCGACGGACTGATCGTTGCCACACCTACCGGGTCTACCGGCTATTCGCTAAGCTGCAGCGGGCCTGTGGTATTTCCGGAATCGGAGAGCTTTGTCATCAATCCCGTTGCCCCGCATAATCTCAATGTAAGACCTATCGTGGTGCCCGACAGCAATGTCATCTCTTTCGAGATCGAGGGGAGAACCGATCATTTCATCTGCGCCCTCGATTCGAGGAAGGAACTGGTGGATAAGCATGTGCAACTGGCGGTGCGCCGGGAGCAGTTCACACTCAGCCTGGTACGGTTGAATGAAAACAATTTTTTACAGACCCTGCGCAACAAGCTTTCCTGGGGGCTGGATACAAGAAATTATTAACAAATACAACGAAAGAAAAACATACAAAAAGCGTTAGCCCAGGAGAAAACGCTTATTTTGCATTATGAAGAAATTGATTTTTCCAGGCCTGGTGCTCCTCTTTTATTCTCTTAAAGGCCATGCCCAACAATGGGAGGAAAGCATTGTGCAGGAAGGCGAGATCGGTATCTCGGCCGGCGCTGCCCATTATTTTGGCGACATCAATCCCGATGTTCATCTCAACCGCCCCAAGATTGCGCTGGGCGCTTTTTTCAGAAAACAGTTCGGCAACTATGTGGCGCTGCGGATCAGTGCGCATTTTGCCCAACTGGGTTATTCCGATGTTTATAATACGCAGAATGAGTTCGAGTATAGAAGGAACCTGAGCTTCAATACCAATATCTGGGAGCTGGCCCTGCAGGGCGATTTCAATTTCTTCAAGTTCATTCCGGGGGATGCGCGTTTCCGTTATACACCTTATGTCACTTTCGGTATCGGCACGTTCAGCTATGATCCCTATGCCTATTATCATGGTCAGAAAGTGTACCTGCGGCCGCTGGGTACCGAAGGCCAGGGATCTGCCGCTTATCCGAACAGGAAGCCTTATGGCAATATGGCCGTTTGCTTTCCGTTGGGAGTAGGCATCAAATACAGCCTCAATCCCAAGATGAACCTGGGCTTCGAGATCACCTACCGGTTCACCACCACCGATTATCTCGACGATGTAAGCACAACTTATGTTGGTTCCGACAAATTCGCCAGCAATCCCGACGGGAGCGCTTCCCTTGCCCAGCTCATGCAGGATCGTTCTTATGAAACGGGAACGCCTATCGGTATTGAAGGCCGCCAGCGCGGTTATGCGAACCAGAAAGATGCGTATGTGATCGCGGAGCTTACACTGGCGATTAATTTGACTTCTTATAGGTGCCCGTCGGCAAAGTAGGGGTGAAAAGAAGAGAGATGTTTATATGCTCCAGCTCCTGGAGGGAACAGTCCATTGCTTTAAGTATAATCTTCAGTTTTTCTTCATCAAGGCGTTTACTTTTTTAGAGTTTGGAATACCGTTGCTGGGTAATGCCCAGTTGTTTTGCAATGGCCGATTGTTTAAAGCCTTTTAATACACGGATCTTACGAAGCATTTCTCCTGTGAACATAGATAATAAGGTAGTTGGTTATTGACTGAGGGTAAGAATCGGATTACTGGAAGTATAATGAAATTATTGTTTTTCATTTTTCTTTCCAAGCAATTTCAAAAAAAGGGTTAAAACACCCTACCTGAGAAGGAATAACACCCAGCGGCATCAGTGAAAACACCTATTGTAAAATACAACCTGTAATTCAATTGGCAACCGTAAATAAATACCTAGCTTCAATACAATTTCTGATATCCCACTTGAAATCAATAAAGGCATGGTTTAGCGGCAAAATTGTAATTTATGCCTGTAAGTTTTCGTTTTAGTGGCATCAGAGAAAATCCGGTAGCGGCAACGGTGCAACTGTTGAGCCGTTTAAAAGTGCAAGTAACAGAAACTACGATCACTAAAGTTTTGAATGAGCACCCTGATTATCCAAGCCTTCTCAGTATCAGCGATGGGCTCAGACAATGGCAAATTGATAACATTTGCCTAAAGCTTGAGCCGGATAGATTGGATGAGCTGCCTCTCCCGTTTATAGCTCATCTTAAAATAGGTAATGGTCAGTTTGTAACTGTTACACAAATTACAGCAGATGAGATCGATTATATTTTATCCGAACAAGGCAAAAGAACAGTGAGCAAAAGCCGGGATGCATTTTTAAAAGAATGGAGTGGTGTTGTGCTGGTTGCAGAGCCAACCAGCAAATCGGGTGAAAAAGAATATGCCATAAGCAGAAAAAAGGAATTATTTCGATCTTTTAAAATATCATTCACGATAATGATCTGCCTGCTGATGGCTGGCATCTACTTTATTTTTATCGGGTATGATTTATCAGTGCTAATGCTATTGTTAATAAAACTTGGAGGATCTATTATAACAGCTTTTTTATTAGGATATGAAATTGATCAATCGAATCCCGTATTACAAAAGCTTTGTTCAATTGGCACAAAAACCAACTGTAATGCTGTGCTCAAATCTAAAGGAGCCAAATTGTTCGGCCGATTAAGCTGGAGCGAAATAGGCTTTTTCTACTTTTCGGGAACCTTTTTAAGCATTATCCTGGGCGCTAACAGGGAATTGAGCTTATTTATTCTTGCATGGTTTAATTTACTTGCATTGCCCTATATAGTCTTCTCTATATATTATCAGTGGCGGATAGTGCGTCAATGGTGCTTATTGTGTTTAACTGTTCAGATTTTACTTGTTCTTGAATTTATTGATTTTATTTTTCGGGGATATTCGGTTTCATTCAGCGGAATGAATGGATCAGCCTTAGTAAATATGATCGTTGTTTTTTTGGCGCCCATTTTTTGCTGGTCATTCATTAAAACAATCTTAATAAGAGCCAGGTCAACCAAACAGGCTGAAATAGAACTGAGGCGGCTTAAACATGATTCCCAGGTTTTTGAGACCTTGCTGACGAAACAAAAGACTTTAGCCCATATTCCTGAAGGCCTGGGAATAACTTTGGGCAATATTAATGCAACTACTACTCTTATTCAAGTGTGTAACCCGTATTGTGAGCCTTGCGCCAAAGCGCATTCTATTATCGATGATTTATTGGAGGAATATGAAAATCTGAAAGTCCGGATTATTTTTACCGCAACAGACAATGAAACCGACCCGCGGGCAGAACCTGTAAAGCATTTAATGGCACTTTATGAAAAAAGAGATAAGCAGTTAATAAAAAAGGCGCTTACTGATTGGTATTCCTCCGGTAAAAAGAACTACAGGGCATTTGCAAAAGAATATCCTTTGAACGGAGAATGGCAATTTCAAGGGGATAAGTTAAAGGCAATGTACGAATGGTGCAGAGATGCAGAAATAACCTCAACACCTGCAATTTTTATTAACGGTCATCAGTTGCCGAACATATATACAGTAACTGATTTGAAATATTTTCTTTCTGTTTAGGTCGGCAGAAGGAAATGCCTGAATGACCTTGCATTGCATCCATGGAGCAGTGCATCAGGCAGGCCGCTACTGCGTTCACGGGCCTTTAAGCGAGAAGCATAATATCATTGAACTTTAAAATTTTATTATTATGAAAATGCTGGCGAATTTAGGCAAAAGCCTAAGTAAAGCGGAACAGAGGAAAATCATCGGAGGGAATGCCCCTTCCGGAGGTACGTGTGCCTATATGCTGCCTAATGGCAATGCTTCAGGTACCGGGCCTATAGTTACTTATAATGTTTCATCTTCAACAGCACAAACAATGATAGCGGGAGTTCCGGGCGCTCATTATTGCTGTGATAGCTGTAGTCAGGCCAGTTGGTATCATCCTCAGTCATAATTGTTTAATGCAGGTTGTCAGCACAGGCAACCTGCAGTTTAAAACTGACATGTATGCTCAATATAAATTTGATTAAATCGGGCCCGGGCTATTATATAATGCTTGCTGCATTTCTAATTTTATTTACGGAAGACTGCAATCTGAATGCAACAAGAAAAGAAGCTGCTGAAAAACACAGACGGGAGAATACTAATGATCTTAACACGACGGAAGATTCCACATGCCAGGTTTTCTTTTCAAATCAGTCCGGATATGATAAACCGGGTTTCGTACGCTGCCCTCTTTTGGCTCCGGAATTTGAACCGAATATTTTCATACGCAAGTCCACGGATAATATTTTTTTGCCTATTGATATGAATGAAAAGGCCGAGTTATTCTATTCGGGAGATACGCATATACCTTATATACTTAAAACAAAGGACACGATTTATATCCGGGAATCTGAGAATCCTGCAATGCCTTACTGTCTGTTTTCACGAAGTGTGATTCGAAATAATGAAATCAGATTCTTCCAGGAAGCAAGTAACAATAGATTACCTCTTTTATATTGGGAAACGGCTAATCAGTTAAAGGGCTTTATTAATGCAAAGCAAGTAAGCAATAATTTTCCGGCGCTTGAAAATACCCTGAAGAAAAGCCGTGATTTCGCAGAAAATTATTTCGAGAATAACCTTGTAAGCAGTGACTTTAAGACATTTATTCGGGAATATATAAAGTTCGACCATTATATCAAGGTATTTTTGTACATCAGGAATAAAAACATTATTGATTCACTTGTTAAGTCAAATTACTTTCAATTCACTACGGATGCTTCCAATGTTTTTCATAACTGCAACTATGCGTATCAGGGAGCCCTTTACCAGTATTTGTTATTTAGGTTGAAGAAAATACCTGGTAAACCAACGGTTGATTCTATTTGTTCGATCGCAGATAGAATTTATGATGAACAGGGAGCCGATCTGGTAAAATACCTGTACTTATACGGCCATTTCGATTCGCTAAGACGAAGCAATAAAACCCAGCTTGATGTTTTTCTCACAAAAATTAAAAACGCTCAGTATACAAGCGTTATTTACAGAAAGCTTGACAATATTGAACTCATTGAAAGAAACCATAACAAAATTATAGATGCTAAGGATTTCACCTACAATTTTTCTGATATCATAGCCCCGTCGGATCATAAGGTTATTTATATTGATTTTTGGGCAAGTTGGTGCGCTCCATGTAGGGAAGAGTTTTCTAACTATAAAAAATTGCTAAGTGAGATTGGCCCGGGCAGAATAAAGTTGATTTTTATATCGATAGACAATTCGAAAGATGCATGGCTAAAGGCTTCCAGGCAGGAAAAGCTGGATACGACAATATATAACTTTTTATTAGTCGATCCTTCAAGAGATGTTTTAAAAAATATGAACCTGATGGCGATACCAAGATATTATTTGTATAGCAGGCAAGGCAAGCTTATAAGCAATGATGCCCCAAGACCAGGCGATGCCGAATTGATTCCTTTGCTTAATAAGTTAATTAACGGGGAGAAATAATAAGCGATTATGCGCCGTACTAAAGTAATATGCAAACAGTCTGTTTTCACAAGCTGCAGGTAACAGAGCCTGGTACCTTCTGAACCCAGGCCGATTGATAATAACAAAATGCATAAACATGAAAATGCTAGCAAATTTGGGCGAAAAACTGGGTAAAGCAGAACAAAGAACAATCATCGGAGGGCAGGCCCCTGCCGGAAGAGTTCAAACCACCTGTAGCTGTACCGGCTCAGTTGGCTCATGGGTTTATTCATCTACTAGCCCAATCCCGGTATCCGTGCTGACGAACGATATCCAGACTTATTGTGCCAGCAGGCAGGGTCATTGTTCGGCGATAGAAATCAACGAGGCTTAGTATTTCAAAAACCAGCTTGAAAAAAGCTGGTTTTTGGCTCAATTTCATAGTCATGAAAAACCCGAACGCTTTTTGGGCGATCATTTTACTTTTATTCCATTTTCAGAACATAAATGGCCAGGTCTGTTTAACCGGAAAGCTTAATGGAAGCTTTACCGGTAAAATAAACATATACCTTCCCATATATGGCTTCTTTAACCTGAATAATGATCTGAACTGCCTCAGGATAGAACCGGATAGCCGGAATTCATTTAAAATAAAGCTAAACCTAAAGGAAGAATCCGGATTTCTGACTTTCAATGTCAGCGACCGGAATATCTATCTGTTTGTTGAAAAAGGCGATTCCATTTTTTTGAACATCGATCTGGAACGCCCGCTCAACCAGGAATGGATTACTGTGGAAGGGCCTAACGCCAGAGGGTGTTTGTTGCTGAATAGGTTTTTGCTTGACCCGTTTAAAAGCTTTCAGGATATAAACAATTATATGGAACACGCGGTAAATAAAAAAATAGCTCCTATTGTTTTCTTCAAAAAAAACCTTTCGGTGCAGACCCGGTTTCTGGATTCAATATATTCACTCAAACAGATCTCAGGCGAATTTTTAGTTGCCGCCAAAAAAGTAATATGGGCCTCCCAGGCCAATGAGTTTCTTAAACCATTTTTGCGGCCTTCCAAACTGCATGATGTTTACTCTGGCTATGAGATCAACGATATTATCGATTCTGTATTTGCAATGGTAAATCCAATGGATGAAGATTTATTGCGCGGATACAACGGAAATTTATATGCCGATGAATATTTTCAAAATATGGATAGGCAGACCAGAAATTATAAAACGATTTATGATTTAAAAGATAGTATCTGGACGAGCAGCACAGGAAAGCAACTGCACCTGAAT
>CAYYZJ010000857.1:0-18651 GCA_964475615.1 uncultured Flavitalea sp.
GCAGCTCGTGGATACGCTCATTCCCTATCCCAGGGTCAGCCGGCTCCTGCGCAATTATATGTACATCCTCGACCGCGACAATGAAAACAATCTCTGGCTTTCTTCGTTCGATAACGAGATCATTCAATACAATTGCACTACCGGCAAAATGTATTTGCGCCAGGAAGAGAACAATCTGATCGATGGCAATACCATCACCAGCTCTCCTATCATCGACAGCAATATCTGGATGGGCACCGACAATGGCATCTCCGCTTTCAATATCAATAATTATTCTGTGAAGCAGTTCACGTATGCCGACGGGCTTCCTTCCGTTGCCATCACGTCGATGCGCGATGGAAGTTTTTATGATAAAGCATCCCACCGCTTTTATATCGGCGCCAGGCACCGGCTGATCTCTTTTTCTCCCGACGCTTCCTTCTCGCATAAAAAACCGCCGGCGCTTTGCATCGAGAAAATAAGCGCCCGCGATTCAACCTTTCTTTCTCCAACCAACGTCAGGCTAAAATATTTTCAGAACAATATCACGATCTTTTTCAGCGCCATCAATTTTACCGATCCCGAAGAAAACCGTTTTGCCTGGCGTTCGCTGAGCAGCAGCGATACCAACTGGAATGAATTGAACGACCGCACCGGCCTCACGCTCACGAACCTTGCAGGAGGATGGCACAATATCCAGATCAAGGTTTTTTCCGTGAACAATCACTGGCCGCAACAGGTAAAGACCCTCAGCTTCTATGTTCGCCCGCCTTTCTGGCAAAGGCCCTGGTTCATCTTCCTGCTGGCCAGCTTTGTTGCCGGAACCATTTTCGCCATGTATAAATTAAGGGTTACGGCAGTACGCAAAAAAGAAAGGGAGAAGGCGCGGGTACAGCAACTGATCGCCGAAGAATACAAGAACAGGCTGGAGCTGGAGCAGATCATCAATTATTTTTCCTCCTCGCTCAGCGATAAAACCAGCATCGATGAAGTGGTTTGGGATGTGGCGCAAAACCTCATCAGCCGGTTCGGCTATGCGGACTGCATCATTTATCTCTGGAATCACGACAAGACCAGGATGATACAGAAAGCGGCTTATGGTCCGAAAGGCTCTCCCGCCGTTATTGCTTCATCGATATTTGATGTGGCGCCGGGACAGGGGATCGTAGGCCATGTTATACAAACCTGTGAGCCCATTGTGGTCGGCGATACAAGGAAGGACAAGCGATACCGCGTGGATGATATGGTTCGCCTGAGCGAGATCAGCGTGCCCATCATGCACAATGATGAGCTGATCGGCATTATCGATTCGGAACATCATATCGCCAATTATTTCAAGGAAAAAGATGTGAAGATATTCACCACCATTGCAACCATGGTCGGCAACAAGATCAGGCAGATCGAATCGGAACAATCGCTCCAGGTAAAGCAGCATGAAATTTCGAGGATCAACCAGCAGTTGGCGGAAGCGCAGCTCTCGGCCCTGCAAACGCAGATGAACCCGCATTTCATCTTCAACTGCCTGAACAGCATCAAGAGCATGATCCTGAACGATGAGCAGCAGAAAGCCTCGCGATACCTCAGCAAGTTCGCCAATATGATCCGCACCACGCTCAACCAGTCGAAGGAAGTATTTACGACGCTGTATGAAAATATAGAACACCTGGAGAATTATCTGGTGATGGAGAAGCTCCGCTTCGATGATTCTTTTACTTTCCGGATCATCGTTGACGAAGATATCGACAAGGAAGAAACGCTGATCCCCACGCTGATGATACAGCCGCTGGCGGAGAATGCAATATGGCATGGACTGATGAATAAAGAAGGAGAAAAAAAGCTGCTGATCCGTTTTTCCCGTTTTGAAGAAACCATTTTCTGCAGCATTGAAGACAACGGCATCGGCATTAACCGCTCCGAGCAATTGAAGAAGCAGAACAAATCCCCGCATCAGCCGGTTGGATTGAGCAATATCCGCCACCGCATCAAAATACTCAATGAAAAATATGATACCGGCTGCACCCTGGAGATCACGGACCGGAATCAGATCAATAAAAGCAAATCGGGCACGCGCGCCGTTTTGCGCTTTAAAATCATCACCAATAAAATTTATTTATGAGAGCGATCCTGGTAGACGACGAGCCCGACGGCATCCGCACATTGAAAAAGCTGCTGGAGCTGCATTGCCCGGAAGTGGAGATTGCGGCCACCTGCTCCAATGCCATCACGGCCGAACAAAAGCTGCGGGAGCTGCGGCCCGACCTGGTATTCCTGGATGTGCAGATGCCGGGCAGGAGCGGCCTGGATATGCTGGCCGGGCTGCCGCCGGAAAGGAATTTTGAAGTGATCTTCGTAACAGCGCACAATGAATATATCCTGCAGGCGCTGCAGTTCAGCGCCGTCGATTACCTGATGAAACCGGTGGATGAAGACCGGCTTATTGATGCGGTGCAAAGAGTGAAGAGAAGATTGAAGGAAGAAAAAATGGTGTTTCATGCAGAAGCGCTGCTTCATAATATCAATAAGGCCGGGTCGCCCATGGAGATGCGGCTTTGCCTGCCTACGTTAAAAGGGTTCACCATCGTAAAGCTGGAGGAGATCATTTACTGTGAAGCGCAGCGGAGCTATACCAATTTCCGGCTGGTCAACAATAAAAGCATCATGATATCGAAGCCTTTGTTCGATTATGACCAGCTATTGTCGGACACCAGTTTTCTCCGCATCCACAAATCTTTCCTCATCAACCTCATGCATGTGCGGGAATACCTGCGCGGCGAAGGCGGAACGGTGATCATGAGCAATGGGATGGAAATAGAAGTGAGCCGCCGCAAAAAAGAATTGTTCCTGGCTAAAGTGAAGGAATGTTTCAAGTATTAAGGAGTATAGACTTTCATGCCATTGGCCGGAGCGTCGCCCAGCACTCCTTTTAAGGGGCCTTCATCAAATGTCCAGCCCGAGTTTACGCCGACCGTATAGCCGGCTTTGATCTCAGGCGAGTTCACGCCTTTTATATCCAGTTCCGCCTCCCACGACATTCCGAGATCGATGGGCTGGTTATCCCGGTCGAATTTAATATAGAACTGTTCTTTCATGCCTGCTTCCACGCTGTTGAAATCTCTTACATTGACCACCGGGATATGGCTGATCTGCGTACCGGGGATATGAGTGCTGATACCGGCGCCCACGGCAATGGTCGATTCCCGGGTGATGAAGTTCTTTTCATAATTCAAAATGATCCCTTCTCCCAATTCCAGCTTGAAAGAGCTGCAATCCAGATTCACTTTGCCTACCACGAAAGGCATTTCCAGGTTAAGCGGGCAGTTGGCAATGGTAAATTGCGGATCGCCGTTTTTGAACGCCTTCTTGGGATCGTACTCGGCGCAATGCGGCCTGAGGTTCGGATAGCAGGTAATGACGGAATAGAGCATGAACTGGTCGATCAGATGCTCGCTCTGGGCTGCATTCAGTATTTTCAGCTCATCATCGCCCGACACTTTGAATGGGGCCAGGAAGGTGAGCTCGTCGTAGATCTTGATGTCCCTGTCCATCCAATCCCTTTTGAATTTGTCTGCCACTTTGCTTTTCGCTTCAAAATATTTATTGTCGATAGCCACCATTTCCTGGCATTTTTTTGCTTCGAGCTGGGAATAGACCCTGCTGTCTTTGGTAGCCCGGAATATTTCTTCATAGCGGTCTATGCAGGCTTTGGTTTCCTGTGCGCCTGCCGTTCCTATCTTTTCCAAAGTATCCCTCAGCCTCATGATGGCTTCTTCCTTGGCATTGGCATGTAAGGAAAACAGGTCCGCTGCCAGTGCATAAGCTTTTTTTGACAGTGGCCCCCTGCCATGATTTTGCGTCTTGCTCCACCGAAGATAGTCGTCCATCGATCTTATATTGGCATAGCCGGTCTGCGTTGCTGCCTGCTTGAACTGCTCCCGCAGTTCGGCCAGCTTTTTCTTAAAGGCTTCCTGCTTGGCGTATACGGTTTCGGATTCGCTCCAGGCATAACAGTTCGGGGCGATCTCCAGGTCGTTCGGTTGGAAAAATTTTTTATCGGGAATGCTGCTTCCCAGTAAATCGCCCAGGTTCGCATCTTTTTTCAGGTCTTTGTAAAACGATACGATGGCGTCGCCGTATCCTCCTTTGATGGCTTGTTCGGCCAGTTCGATGGCCCGTTCATTATCCCCGTTCTTCTTGGCGATATAGGCAGCGGTGGCACAGGCTTCCGGATGTGTGCTGCATTGCGAGATGCAGGCCATCAGATAAACTTTGGCGGTATCGGTTTCGCCGAGACCGGCATAGGCCTGCCCGATATTATTAAGCAGGGTACTGTTTTTCGGATCGAGGGCAAGGGCATATTTGAGAATGGGAATGGCTTTTTGCTCCAGGCCGCAGAGGTTGAGTATGGCCCCGCAGTTGTTGAGAATATCCTGGTCGGATGAAAGGGAAGCGGCATAAGTCGTCAATAAAGCCGCTTCGGCGGGCGCGTTTTTATACCAGCTCAATACTCCGCACATGGAGATCTTTGCAGGATCGTTATTGAGCCGGGAAATGACTGCCTGGGCCGAATGCGCTTTTGCAGCCGGAAGCTTTTTTGAAAGATCTGCATATAATGTTTTGAGATGGCTGACCAGTTCCGGTTTTGAAAGATTCCTTTTGGGGAGAGATGATAGCAGGACTGTATTCTTCGGCGGAAATTTTTTTGCCGATATCTTACCGCTGCCCGAGCTCGCTGCCTGCAATGATGCAGCCATCATCCCGGAATTATCCGGATTCTGCCTGATCTTTTGGTTTTTTGCCACAGAATCGGTTAAATGCCTTATGCTTTGCAAAATAGAATCGATCTGCTTTTGCGATGGCTGCGCCGACACGCCGGCAGGCAATATGAAAGCCAGGAAGATGAATAGGTTGAGCTTGTTTTTCATGTATCCAAAAATAAACAATCGCCAAAGGGCCGGCAATAGAATGAACGTTCTATAATGCGGCAGCAGGACCGTTTGGACAATGGAACGCTCCGCATGTGAAATCAATGCCGCCAATGGGGCATTGGCACTCGTTTGCCGCCTTTCCTGATTATACTTTTGCATTTTGATTGAAAGGCTCCTAATCAGCCGTTTCCATTGAACCTCATCCCGCTTGCCGTTGGATGAAAAAAGAAACACAGGCCCGGCATACAGCACCGCCCCCGGGCCTGTGTTATTTGGGCATGATCTCCCAGAATAATTCCAACACATTATTGTTAAATGCATCAGATTCTTATGTATATTTGGTTGAAAGCTTTCACTATGCTGTTATCGAAAAACCGGTTTTTCCTTTTGCTCATTGCCGTCTTTATAGTCCCTTTCATTGCCCAGAAGCTGATCTGGCTGGCCGGTTCAAAAAAGACAACCGGTGAATTGTATTTTATCGGGCATGGCGACCTGGGTTCTGCACTTGGCATCTCCACCTATCCTGTTATCCGGTTTGAAGCAGGGAAGGATACGATTGAATTCAAAGGCAACATCAATCCAGGATTTAAGCCCGGAGAAAAAATCCCTGTCCGCTATCAGCAGAACAATCCTGCCGATGCGCGGATCGATTCATTTGTCGCGATCTGGATGAGCTCACTGGCTTATGCCCTGTTGCCTGCACTAAGCTTATTGGTGTTGTACTTCATACCCGAACGCTTCGATCCCGTTATTCCGAAAGGATCGAAAGTGCTGATCGGGAAAAGACCGTTTATAAAGATCATTAAAGATTGAGCGTATCGTCTATACATTATATACTTATGTATATTTGTTTATGATCTATTCCCCGGAATTAATAAAAGGCACGCTCAAGACGATCGTGCTGAAGCTGCTGGCCGGCAATAAAAAAATGTACGGTTATGAGATCACTCAAAAGGTTAAGGAACTGACATCCGAAAAAATCCAGATCACCGAAGGCGCCCTCTACCCCACCCTGCATGCCCTGGAAGCAGAAGGGCTGGTTACGGCCAGAACCGAATATATCGGGAAACGGGTTCGGAAATACTATAGTCTGAGCCGCGCCGGCAAAACAAAGGCTAAAGAAAAGATCAGTGAATTGTCCGATTTCATGGAAACGATGATCGCTTTATTGGAGATAAAACCGAAAATAGCCTGATGTATTGCATTACCGACGAGCAGATCGATTTTATGCTTGCCGATATCGGCAAACGCGGCATCAGCATAGAAAGCCTGCAGCAGGAATTGCTTGATCATATTTGCATCATCATTGAGCAAAACCTGAAGGAAGGCGGGAATTTTGAAGCATGTTATCGCTCGGTGATCCAAACCTTTTATAAAGAAGAGCTGAAAGAGATAGAGGAAGAAACGCTGTTTTTACTAACAACCAAAGGCCCCAGGATTTTGCTCAACAGAAGCCGGTTTTTCCTGTTTTCGTTCATGCTGCTGGCAGGGCCATTTGCCGCTTATGATATCATCTGGCTGGTTGATTATGATCCGGCCACCATGCATTTTCCTTTCGAGGCCTGGGGTTCGGCTTTGCTCTTCGGCCTTTGCCAGCTTGCCGGCCTGATCGGAATGCTTGTGCTGACCGTTCTCTTCTTCACTCCTGAAAATATGGATCCGCTTATTCCCAGGAACTCCAGGATACTGCTGGGTATAAAGCCTTTAATAAAAATCATTCGGGAGAAGGCGTAAGGTGAAAGGTGGAAAGTATATTCCTATACCTTTTACCTTTCACCCTACACCGTCTCCTTCAAATCCATCTCCGCACCCGCTTGCGATACGCTTCATATTCATCCCCGAAATCTTTTTTCAGCCGCGGCTCCTCTATGAGCATGATGAACAGGTTGAAGGCAATGAAAACAGAGAATGCATACCTTCCTATCTCTGCCGATCTGAAAAGAATAGATTCGCCGGCAAGGATCAGCATAACGCCGATGTACATGGGATTTCGGGAGTATTTATAAAACCCGCTAACGACCAGTTTCTTTGTAGGATCCACCGGGGAGATGGTGCCCAGTCCGTCGAGCGCAAAGCTGACGATGCAATGAAACATGATGACGAGGCCGATTAAAAACAGCAGAAGCCCCATCCATTGCCATGCACTCAGATTCCGCGAGCAAAGCTCCCCCGCATTTCCTTTATAGAGCAGGTAAGGCACCAATCCCGCTACTATTCCCGGCTGCAGGATGGTGAATAAAAGATTACGAAAGAACAACGATTTTATGGTGCTTTTCATTGATCAATCAATCTGCGATCCGGTGAGTGGGCTTCGGATAGCCCGGCTGAAAAAAAGATACTGTACTGGTAATGATCCTGCAGCCGGAACGGGCTTCGGTCTCTCCTATGGCCTGGGATACAAGACCGGCAAGCGTTCCGGGAGCCGTTTGCACCCGCGCATTGATCAGCAGGCGCGCCGAGCCGGCAGCCTTGCCTGCATCGCTTTCTGCTTCCTCACCGGCAGCGGTAAAACTGATCTTGATCGCATCATCCAAAATAAATTTCAAATGACCGACCGGCAAATCCCGATCGCTGATTTTTTGATGGATGCGATTGATAAGATCGATGGCGTTGCCGCGGGCATTATTGCTGTTGCTGTAGATTTCAAGCTCCTGGTCGAGCCAGGCCAGGCAGGCTTCACCCGCTCCGTAAACCGTATAATCAATATCCAGCGAAGGAAGGCTGAATGCGGCAGGATTTTGTTCAGACACCTGCAGCCAGTTCATGATATGGGCAGGCTCGAGCGAATTTTGCCAGAGTAATATTTTATCCGGATATTTTTCTTTCATGATAGCAGTCAGCTCATCCAGCTCCGCTTTATTCATGAGGTCGATCTTGCTGATAACGATGGTGCCGGCTTCTTCGAGCTGCTTGAAATAAATATACCGCACCTGCTCATCGAATGAAAGCGAACGGCCGCCGAGCAGCATGAAGAGCAGCCTTGCATCGGCAAAACAGGAAAAGCAGATTGTTGCATCGGCATGATATTTCAGCAAAGGCTTGATCACGGTGGCCACGATATCGGCGCATGAACCGACGGATTCTGCAAACACGATATCCGGATGCTCGCTTGCCGCCAGCGATTGCAGCGCTGCATCGAGCTCGTTATAATTGCAGCAGAAACAGCCATTGCCGACCTGTCTTCCCGCAATATTGCGGCTGTTGAAAAAAGCGGCGTCCACCAGCTTTATTCCCTGGTCATTGCTGATGACGCCTGTTTTACTATTTTTTTCAGAGAGCAGCCTGCAGGCCTGATCGATGGCCGTTGTTTTACCGCTGCCCAGGAAACCGCTCAGGATGTGTATTTTCATTGTTGAGATTGATTATAACAAACACAATCATCACCACATTCCACCAAATAACCGAGAGCCAGCTCTTCAGGAAGCGCCGGGCGCAATGCATCGATGATCACTTCAAAGCTGAAATCATCATCCGTCAGTCCCTCCTGCCTCGACAGATAAACCTGCTTTTCATCGCCGGCTTTCAGCCCCTCCAGTTGCGCCTGCAATACAGGCAATATGCCGGACGAACCGTGCAGGTAGCCGGTGCGCTCATCCATCCGGTTCTCCAGCACTTCTCCCCTGCCGTTCTTCATGATATAACGGATATAGACAACCGTATTTTTTTCCACCCGCATCATATTTTCATTTCTTTTCCGCTTACCATTACCTTATTCACCGTAATGCTTCCGTAAGCCACATTCAGTGCGGGTTTACCGCTCCTGAAGCTTACGGTTCCGAAACCGGTATCTGTGGAGATAAAACAGGTAAAATCACCGATCCTGGAATCGATATATAAAGTTTTGTCCACTGCATCATATTTTAGTCCTGTCAACCCCTGTACGAGACCATAGCTCGACATGGCCCGCGCATACCAGTGGCCGCATTCATATTCATTGAAAGGATTGCGGATGCGCCCGTCGTAGCGGTCGCGGCAGGTGCGTACGATCTCCAGCCCCTCCTGAACGCGGCCCATCAGCATGAGATGCGAAGCCACCTGGTATTCGATGCCCGTCCATACTTCATCGCTGTATACAAAAGGCAGCGAAAGCTTGCCTCCTTTCGGCCAGGTGCAAAGCAGGAGCCCGCCTTCATGCCCCAGTGCATAAGCAGGGCGCTGCGGATTGGCATGTTCGCTCAGGTCTTTTTTCAGGTTATACTTGTAAACGGACTGAAGATGGCTGGTTATTTTTTTCGGATCGATAAAGTCATCGAGCCCGCACATGCGGCCGATCCAGGCGCCCAGCACCCCGTCGCTGAGGCAGCCTGTTCCATATTGATACTTGGGGCCTTCCTTCTGCAGTATGGCAATTGCTTCGGCGGAGTATTCGCCTCCGAAAGATTTGGCCTTTGCCGGATCGGGCGCATTCAATCCCTTGTATTCGATATCCTGAATAAAATATTCTCCGTTGTACAATTTGGTTTCTATCGCTTTTTTTCCTTTGCTGTAAAGCTCCTTGTATTTCTCCACATCTTTTTTCAGGTAGCTCCCCATCTCGATCATGGCTTTCAGCGCACCGAGATAAAAACTGCTGCACATGGGGTCGGGCCCCCAGAATTCAATATCGTAGGTATTGTGATGCGGTTCTTCCACAAGGCCCGCCTGGCGCGGATCCCAGGCGGCGATGCAATAGTCCATGCTCTTCTTTACCGAGGGATAGATCCTGGAGAGCCATTCGCTGTTGCCGCTGATGTGCCAGTCGCGATACATTTTCATGATGCCGCCGAGCTGCCCGTCGGAAGCTGCATAGAAATCATGCTTCAATGGACTGATCGGCAGATTTGCCCTGAAGCCCTGGTGCCCTTCCTTGTTCTGGTTCTCACAGAATTCGGTATTGCGCAGGCTGCGCTCCAGTGCAGGGAACAAATGCGGAATGGCCTGCGCATAATTCCATACATGCGTGCAGGAGCCATGGCAGCAGCCTTCATCATCGCCGCATCCTTCCCAGCTCCAGAGCCTTCCATCATATTGGCGGAGCACGGTTGGCGATTTGATGATGGTAAGGTTGGCTGCCACTGCTTCCATCACTTCGGCAGGCAATGTGCCTGCATGAAATGCATTCTTGAAAAGCGTGGTCTTATCGCGAAGCGATGAATAATTATCCCTCCAATATCCGGTCACTTCTTCAATGCCCGCAAACCGGCTGCTGTACCAGGGTTTATAGGTTGAAGAAGAGATTTGCTTACCTGGTTTCACGCCCAGGTCTGCGGGCGAAGCGCAACAACCCGATTCGGGATTGCAATCCTTTTTTTCATCGTTCATCACTTCGCCGATATGCAGGTTCGATTCGGGAACATACCAGGCCATCATTACACGAATGGTCTTGGAAGCGCCGGGCAGCAGGGACACCGGAACAAAAAGCGAAGCGCCCGGAGCGCCTTTGTCGACAGGCGCCGTTGATTTGATATTGGCATCCCGGATGGTGTTCCAGGCCATGGTGAGCGGATCCCACCAGCCGCCGCGGAACCAGCAATGGTCTACTACCGTATCATCGGCATCTGTAAAGATGGCAAAGCGGCCGGGCTGGAAGGGTTTTTCCCTGCTGCCTTCTTCTTTCAATATAAAACCGTTTTTCGTGGAGGCAATACTGTTAGTACCGTCTTCCACAGACAGGAAATTCCTGGCGTTATAGGAAAATACCGCATCCAGTTTATTGAGGCCTTTGTTGGTAAACTTATATTCCAGCGCACCCGCCGGTAAACTGGAATTATCTTCATCGGTAGGAATAAAAGGGCTCCAGCCGGTTATCTGCACGCTGAGCGGTAAATCCTCATCGTGCAATGCGATCGTGGCAAAAGGAAACCTGGCCAGGAATTCAGCATGCCGGAACCTGGGCAGTCCATACGTTGCGCCTGCAGCGCCGTTGCCTGTTCCGCGCTGACCGAAAAATTTCCATTCGGGAACAGGGCCTTCGAGGAGCTTGGCCGCGTTCTTCATGCCTTTTACGGAGATGGCGGCAAAGATGCCGGGCTCATTATAGATCTCCGGCCTGTTGCGTACGCTCATGTGAGAGATAGCGCCCGTTCCTTCAAGACCGAACATGCCGGCGCCGATACCTCCAACGGGAAAGGCTATATGATTTAAGTATTCGCCTGTGTATGCTGTATTGTATTTACGCTTTCCGGCGGCGTAGGTTTGTTTTGGTCCGGCAGCGGCTTCAATGGCCGGATTTTCCGCTCCGGCCTTCAGCAGCCCGGCAGGTGCAACAGCGGCGCCTACCGTGCCCAGGGTGATTGTTTTGATGAATGAACGTCGTTGGTCGCTTTTTGCCATAAAATGGATTTATGAGCGAAAATTACGTCTTTTTAATCGATTAAGCATAATGACCTGGTTTCCGCCCTTGCCTCCTGCATTCATAAAAAATGGCCGTCCGGCAGATAAAAATATTAAATCATAATCAATAATGGCAGAAAGGGATATACTTGAACAATTCATTTGTCGTTATTTAACCGGAACCGTGTTATGAAGAAAAAAAATTGCCTTTTCCTGAGTATCCACCTGCTTGCTGTTTATGCCTTTGCCCAGAAAACGGATCATTTCATAAAGCCTCCCGCTCTCGGGTTTTATTTTTTCTATCATGATTTCAGTACAGCCGATTATATCCGGAAGCATTCCCTTTCACAGGCTTTTCGCGACAATGAATTTGCCAATATCAAAAATATGAATGCGGGATTGGCCGCAGGTTATCTGAAAGGATTGTCCGGTCACCTCGATTTTTCCGGAACGCTTGCGGTTTCCTCGCTTAGTTATCTGAACAGGGATGGACAATCCCCGGGAGCCAATCACCTGCTTTTTGAACTGGATGCTTCTCTGATGGCCAAACTGCTTACCGACAGGAGTTGGGTCAGTCCCTATTTCCAGGCAGGACTGGGCTTTTCAAAATATCGATCCGATTACGGCGCATTTATCCCCGCCGGCATCGGATTGCAATTTGTTTTTTTTCATGACGCTTATTTATTCATCAATGCACAATACCGGATGCCGGTGTCTGCACTGGTAAATTATCATTTTTATTATAGTGTTGGCCTTGCCGGGAATATCGGTAAAAGAAAAAAAGTCAATATAAAACAAAAGCCTGTAGTGGCTGCTGTTAAGCCCTCCCAAGATAGAGACAGAATAACCGATAAAGATGGGGATGGCATACCTGATCAGGATGATCAATGTCCGGTTATCCCTGGTTTTATCCGCTATCATGGTTGTCCTGTTCCTGACAGGGATGGCGATGGGATCGATGATGAACATGATTCCTGTATTGCGGTTCCGGGACTGGCAGGTTATCACGGCTGTCCTGTTCCCGATACTGACAAGGATGGGGTGAATGATGAAGAAGATAAATGTATAACCGTTCCCGGATTAAAAAGCAACCAGGGATGCCCGTTAGTAGCTGAGAACATAGAAAAGCGGATTGCTTTTGCAGCAAAAAATATATTTTTCATCACAGGCAGCTACCGCCTTTCCGAAAAATCTTACCAGCCGCTCGATGAAGTGGTAAAAATCCTTAAAGACAATCCTAACCTGCAACTGGATATTGAAGGGCATACCGATAATACAGGTTCCGCAGATAAAAATCAAACGCTCAGCGAAAACAGGGCGCGTGCCGTGGAAGCTTATCTGGAAGAGAAAGGAATAGAAAAAATCCGGCTGCATGCAGTTGGATATGGAGCATCCAAGCCAGTTGCTGATAATAATACAGTTAAAGGCCGTACTGCAAACAGGCGGGTTGTATTTATATTAAGATATTTTTAAAAGCTATCTAAGTGTTTACACTTAGTTTCTTCACACTTAAAAGGGCAGAACAAAAATTTAATATCGCACAACTTGAAAATGCGCAAATAAAAATGTAGCATTGTACCCGGTAGTCCAAGACAGTTAACCCTTTTGAAAACCCTAATACCCCGGGCGAATGTATTTGTCCGTACCCGTACTGTCATATATTTGGATCGTTGTGCTATCCTGTGGATGCATGTTGCTGGGCCTTAACTCCCTCGCCCAGTCGCCTGCCCTTATCAGGAAAGATTCCCTTACATTAAAGATCCCTGTTTTCCCTTCAGCAGTTGATACTTCTTATAAACACCTGCCAAATATTTCTTTTGAGCAGACGGCTGCTCATCCCTCACTCAGGAAAGACAGCAGCCTCAAAAATATTTATGCTGATCCACTAAAGAAGCTGCAAAGCAAACCTGCATTACTTGCTTTTCATGGCGGCTACCTGAATTATGATTTCAATTACCGCTCGAATATCGATACGCCGTTCATGGAGAAAGATGTGTACCAGCATCAGGTCTTTGCCACAGCGAATTTTACTATTGCCGGTATAGTGCCGGTTAAGATCAGCTCTCTGGTGAGAAGAAGCAATTCTGCACTTTTCCAGAACATTACCGATGTGCAGGTGTCTTTTGATGCGGCAGGATACCGGAACCAATTATCCGGCATGTTGCGCAAACAGTTGATGGCGCAGGTTCCCGATTTGAAAGATTCGCTGGCTGAACAATCGTATCTCGCTAAAAAATGGCAGTCGAAAAGCCTTGAAGAGTGGTTGAGCAACAAGCTGAACCAGCAAAAGCTGGCAGAGGCTTTTGAGATCCTGAATGTTCCCGGCAAAGCTTACGATATGCATTTGCCCGACAGCCTCAACCGAAAGCGGGCCGATTCATTGCAACAGTCGGCCCGTGCTTACCTGGAGCTATATGCGAAAACAAAAGACCAATACGAACATCTATCGGCACAGGCCGATTCTTTGAAAAAAGAATATGACCGTTCACTGCAAAGGATCAATCAATATAATGAACTTGCAAAAGGACGATTCGGAAGTTATGGGTCTTATAAAAAATGGGAAGATGAATTGAGGCGTTATGTTCCGGATATGACCGGCCTGCCTCCCAAATACAAATGGCTGCTGGGTATCAGGACGCTCGGACTGGGCAGGAACAATATCAACTCATCGGAGCTGACGGCAAAAAACATCAGCCTCACGGGACTTCATTTCGAATACAATTCCTGGTATTTTTTGGGTGTTACCGCTGGCCTGGTCGATTATCGCTTCCGCGATTTTGTGGTTAAACAGGTTAAGACCCCGCAATACCTGTATATGCTGAGGCTTGGAATAGGCAGACTGGAAGGGAATTATTTTATTGTTTCTGCCTATCGCGGCCAAAAGCAATTGTTTGCAGTAAGCGACAGCAGCTCCGGGCTAAGCTCCATCCAGATCACCGGACTGAGCGCGGAAGCCAAATGGCAGTTACTGCCTTCTTCGTATATCATTGCCGAAGCGGGACAATCGCTTTCACCGGATTTCAGATCCGGCGCCGCAGGCGCAAAAACCACCTGGAACTTCACAGACAAAAGCAATAAAGGGCTTTCATTAAAGCTGTACTCTTATTTTCCTGCAACTGCATCGCGCATTGAGGCCCAATACAAATTCACGGGCGCGAATTTCCAATCGTTCAACAGTTTCCAGACCAATGCAGAGGTCAAGGCATGGTCTGTAAAAGCGGAGCAGGGATTCTTCAGAAACAGGTTGAAGCTGACGGGCGCCGTGAAAAGCAATGATTTTTCCAATCCTTATATCGTTCAGAATTATAAAGCCAACACGATTTTCACTACCATCAGCGCCACGCTTCGCCTCAGGAAATGGCCGATAATCAGTATGGGTTATATGCCCATGTCGCAGCTTACCATGGTTGGCAATCAGCTTTCCGAAAGCCGCTTCCAGACCCTTAATGCAAGCATCAGCCATTTTTACAAGATCGGCGATCAGCATGCGGCTACCAGCATCGTATATACGAAGTTTTATAACAATGGCTCAGATAGCGGATTCATTTATTACAATGCCGCCAACCTGATGGCCAGCCATACCATGTATTTCAGCTATTTCACGAACAATATTGCTGTTACGCACAGCAAAAGTCCCGGTTATGAATACAATGTGATGGAAGAAAGCGTCAGCATTCCGGTAAAAAAAATGCTGACGGCAGGAGCCGGCGTAAAGATCAACCTGCTTAATGAAACAGAGAGCAAGGTAGGAGGCTTTGTAAATGCAGGCTGGCGCATCAGTCAGGATGATATGCTTTCCGTAAGGATGGAAAGCAGCTATTTGCCCGGCTCGGGAAACAGGCTGGTGAGCAATGTGCTGGGCAATATCAACTTTAATAAAGTAATCAGATAACAATATGAAAAAAATAATTTCTGTAATACTGGTCTTCTGCGGATTGCTGCCATGCAGGGCGCAGGTTGTCGTTAATCTGCAGTTGCCGGCCATGGGGCTGATGATAAAAAGCCAGCTCTGGAATCTCTCTATCGTCAATACCGGCACGGCAGACATAGAAGCGCAGGTGGAAGTGCTGCTGACCGATGCTTCCAACAACCAGCAGGTACTGTCGGGCACCACCCGTACGATCACGCTGCCGAAAGGCGCAAAGCAACTGACTTCAAACGATGTATTGCCCGTAAGCTATAATGTACTTAATCCGGGCTATAATCTCGATGCAAGCCAGGATGGTTTTTTGCCCATAGGCCTGTATCATGTTTGTTATACCGTTATCCAGGTTACGCATGGCGGCACCGAGCGGCTGAGTGAAGAATGCGAAGACATACAGGTTGATCCCATCAGTCCGCCGATGCTGATATCGCCGGCAGACAGTGACCGGGTCGATATGACCAGGCCTTTATTCACCTGGGTTCCCCCCTCTCCTTTTATTTTATTCAACAATCTATCCTATCAATACACTTTGGTTGAAGTAATGCCCTTGCAAACAGCTTCGGACGCCATTCAGCAAAATATTCCCCTGCAAACGCAGCAGAACATATATACTAACAGCATGCAATACCCGCTTTCCTCGCCCGAGCTGGATACCGGCAAGCTTTATGCCTGGCAGGTTGCCGCAGTAACCGGCGGGAATATTGTATCGAAAAGCGAAGTATGGAGTTTCAGGATCAGGAAAGACGGGCAGGATACGAGCCATACCGTTAGCATGGATCATTATGCCAGGCCCGGCCGCACGCAGGATGCCAGTTATACGCTATGCAACGGAATATTGCGGTTTGTTTATCTCAATGAATACAACGATGCAACCATTCCCTTTAAAATATATGATATCACTAACGCCGCACAGCGTGAAGTCGGTATGGATTCAACAGTCATGGATATACGCTATGGTGAAAATTACAAGCAGTTCGATTTTACACAGGGAGATCAGCTCACTGACAAACATATTTATCTGCTGGAGCTGGTGAATTCGCGAAACGAATCCTGGTACCTGAAGTTCGAATACCGAAAACCTGATTGACCCCAAACCTAATTAACCAATTCCTCATGATAATCCGAACCTTTGATAAGCACAGAAAGCCAATAGCCTGTTTTTTCTTTCTGCTGTTCTATGCACAGCTCATTCTTTCCAATCATGCCATGGCAAGGATGCAGGAGATGCCTGTCCGCTCGAATTATTATAAAAGGATTTCTGCAGGAAACCCTTTTTACCTGAACCGCATAGAGCAACCAGATCATTTTTCCCGGAATAATGCGAATAACATAACTGCCCGCAGGCAAAAGACATATATCGGAGGGCCTACCCAGCCCGAAATGCAGGCTTTTCAATCGGTGAACGCCAACAATATGGTTGATCTTTTCACCGGCGATTTCTCTTACAATATTCCGCTTATGGATGTGGGCGGCTATCCGGTCAATCTGGCCTATCGCGGAGGGATCAGCATGGATCAGGAAGCCAGTTGGGTGGGACTGGGCTGGAATATCAATCCCGGTACCATTACCCGCAACCTGCGCGGCGTGCCTGATGATTTTGACGGAGCGGATTCGATAAAGAAGACCAGCAGCATCAAAGAGAACAAGACCGTTGGCGTTACCGGAGGAGCGGATGTGGAAGTAACCGGTTTTCCCATCGGCATAGGCATGAGCCTGGGCGTGTTTCACAATAATTATAAGGGATGGGGAATTGAGAACGGCATTAATGCGACCATCAATTCCGGCAGCGACGCCAAAGGGCCGCTCACCGCCGGTTAATCGCTCAGCAACAATTCTCAGGAAGGGCTTACCATTACTCCGTCCTTATCCATCAATATTGCGCAGAATGAGGCGGAGCAGAATGGCGGCTATAGTGGAAATTTTTCGATAGCCGCTCCTTATAATTCAAGATCGGGACTTAAAACATTGCAGCTATCTGCCGGTATCAGGCAAACCAGCATGGATGATAAAAATCAGCAGCACAGCTATGGAAGCGGCTTCTCTTCAGTAATTTCCTTTGCTTCCCCGGCCGTTAATCCCACCATGACGATACCGCTTACGAATAGCCAGTATTCCTTTACAGCCAAGATCGGAACTGAAATCGATATCGTTCATCCCAGCTTTTTCCTGAGCGGTTATGTTTCCAAACAAAGGATCGATAAGGAAGATACTTTGCTTGCATTGCCTGCTTACGGATACCTGCATTTTCAGGATGGAGCCAAAAACCCCAATGCGCTGCTCGATTTCAATCATGAAAAAGAAATGATCTATCGCGATAAGCCGGCCCTGCCGCATATCGGCGTTCCCTTTTATACTTATGATGCATTTTCCATAACGGGCGAAGGCACCGGCGGCATGTTCAGGGCCTATCGCGGCGATATCGGTTTTGTGCACGATCATTTTATGCGCACCAGGGATGAATCGGGAAGAGCCAGTGTGGATATCGGCGTCGGAAGCCTGGTTCATGGAGGGATAGACCTCAATATAAACAGGGCATTTACCCAAAACGGAGCCTGGCTGAATGAAAACACTTTACAGCATTCTGTCAATTTCAGCAATAATGCCGGGAAATTTGAAGCAGCCTATTTCAGAAATCCCGGAGAAAAATCCATTAATTCCAAACAGTTTTATGACAGTCTTGGCGGAGATGATGTGGTTACGGTAAACCTGTATCAGGCCGGCAACAGCGATCCCACCATACTGGCCACCAATTATCTTACCCGCTATCATAACAAACAAAAAAACGGAACAGTAAGGCTGACCCCTCAGAACGCCGTTAAACCGGAAAGGGATAAGAGAACCCAGGTTATATCCTATCTCAACGCCCGGGATGCGGATGCCGGCGGATTATCGAAGTATATTGAAAATTATGCGGTAAACCAGTTTGGATTCAATTGTACTACCGGATTGGACAGCAATCTTGCCAATGGCGATAATGGATTGATCGCAGAATATTATACCAACCGTTTTCTCAAAGGCAGTCCTGATGTCAGGGTCGAACATAATGTTATCGATTACGATTGGCCCGGCGGCGACCAGAGCGGCCCGGTTATCTTTGATACGCTCAGGCAGGATAATTTTTCGATCAGGTGGACGGGACGGCTGAAAGCTCCTTTGTCCGGAACCTATACTTTTACTACTTTCAGCGATGACGGTGTTCGTTTATGGCTGAATGATTCCATCCTCGTCAACAACTGGCACGATCATGGGTTTACCGAAAACAGCGTCCAGGTAAATCTGATAGCAGGCCAGTTTTATAAACTCCGGTACGAATATTATGAAAATAAAGGCAAATCCGCCATTAAACTATACTGGATCAAACCAGGAGGCAGCAAGGAATTTGTGCCTGCAGCATACTTCTTCAAACCGGAAGTAGACAGCATACAATTGCCCGATCTCATACTGGAAAAAAGGATCAATTCCTTTCGCAAGCCCAATCATATTTCCGAGATCGATGTGCTGAACAATGAC
>CAYYZJ010000858.1:0-7061 GCA_964475615.1 uncultured Flavitalea sp.
GTGGCCATCAAATCGTCCGGCATTCCGTTGCTCCGTTTCATGCTGCCGCTGTTTTATGTATGCCTCCTGCTTTGCTGGGTCGCTTTTCTTTTCCAGAATTATATCAATCCCGTTGCCACGCTGAAGATGCAGACCATGAAATACGATATCATCGTATCAAAGCCTGCATTCGATATCAAGGAAGGCGTTTTTTATGACAAGATAGAAGGATACGTGATCAAGATAGGCAAAAAAGATAAGGACGGCTCGCATATCAAAGATGTGCTGATCTACCAGCAGAACTATGGACTGCAGGATTATCTTACCATTGCAGAAAAAGGCAAAATGACGATCACGCCCGATAAAAAATTCCTTGAATTCAATCTGGAGAACGGATGGAACTATCAGGAAACAGGCCCGCGCATGACCACCGGCACCCGGTTCATCCGCATGGGCTTCAGGCAATATAAAAAAGTATTCGACCTCAGCTCATTCAAGCTGAACAAGACGGACGACAGCGCTTTTAAGAACAATTCCCAGATGCTCAACATGCGGCAGTTGAGCAAAGCCATCGATTCTTCCAAAAAGATCACCAACCGGTTCAAGGATCGCTCTGCAGCCGATATGGCTACTTTTCTGCACACGATCAAATATCTCGATTCGCCATGGGTCGGGGAACCCATCAAACCGCTTCCCAAAACAAATTCATTCCGCGATGTGCTGCCCGACAGCATACGTTCTTCCGTGCTCGACCGGTCGATCTCTGTCGTCAATAACATCAAGTCAAACATGGAGCAGACCGCATTGTTCTACGAGAATGAAAGAAAAAACCTGATCCAGATCGAGATCCTCTGGCATGAAAAAGTAACCATGTCGATCGCCTGCCTGGTCTTGTTCCTTATCGGAGCGCCGCTGGGCTCCATCATCCGCAAAGGCGGCATCGGTCTGCCGCTTGTGTTTGCCGTGATCTTCTTCGTGATCTTTTTCCTGCTGAATAATTTCGGAAAGAAATTCGCCAAAACGGAAACGCTCACGCCGTTTGTCGGCATGTGGCTGGCCACCATCGTATTGATCCCTATCGGCCTGTTCCTTACTTATAAAGCGCTTCACGATTCGCAGTTGTTCAATAAGGAATTCTATTACCGCACGTTCAGAAGGCTCCGGCTGATCAGGGTCAAAAAACCGGAGGCCGCAGAAGCGCCGCAAGCGGCAGACGCTTTGAAAACCTGAGCGATCTGCCTACTTTTGCCCGAAACTTTTATTTGGAAAAAGGCCGGGAAAATCTTCGCATACAGCAGTGGGTGGTGGTTATTGCCCTGGTTCTTTTTGTGCTGAAATTGATCGCCTATTTTATTACCGGCTCAATTGCCGTGCTGACGGATGCGCTGGAAAGCACCGTAAATGTGATCGCCAGCTTTGTGGGATGGTACAGCCTCTACATCTCTGCCAAGCCCAGCGACGAGAATCATCCTTATGGCCATGGCAAGGCAGAATTTCTTTCCGCTGCCGTTGAAGGCATCCTGATCATCGTTGCTGCCATTTTCATTATCTATAAAGCGGTTTATCATCTTATTTATCCTGCGGCATTGCGGAAGCTCGATTACGGAATTATCATCGTGGCCTTTTCTGCGCTGATCAATTTCATCATGGGCTATGTTGCGGTGAAGATAGGCAGGCAAAACAATTCCCTTGCGCTCCAGGCCAGCGGCCATCACCTGCAATCGGATACTTATTCAACAGTGGGTATCATTGCCGGACTGCTGCTGATCTATTTCACCGGTATTCATCAGATAGACAGCATTGCAGCCATCCTCATGGCGTTTATTCTGCTATTCATCGGCTACCGCATCACCCGCCGGTCACTGGCAGGGATCATGGATGAGGCCGATAAAAAAATCCTCGAGCAGATGGTTGCCCTGCTGAACAATAACCGCCATCCCAACTGGGTGGATATGCATAATCTCCGCGTGATCAAGTTCGGCAGCGTGCTGCACGTGGATGGCCATCTTACCGTTCCCTGGTACCTGACCGTGAATGAGGCGCATGCAGAGATCGACGGCCTCACTGCACTCATTACAAATGAATTCAAGGAAACCATGGAATTTTTTGTGCATGAAGACGGATGCGTGGAATCTTCCTGCCCGATTTGCATCAAGAAAGATTGTCCGGTTCGCCAGCATCCTTTTCAGAAAAAGATCGAGTGGACGATGGAAAATATTATTCCCAACAAAAAGCACAAGCTTTAATGTGCGGATGTGCGAATGGCTGATGTGCGAATTCTTGTTTGCAAATTGCAATAATTAATTTCGCCTTTCATCCGAGGTACAATAAATTCGCACATTCGCACATTAGTAATTCGCACATTAATATTGTTATGGAAATCTGGAAAGATTATCAGGAGAAGAATAAAGACCGGTTCTTATCGGAACTGATAGCATTGCTGCGCATCCCTTCCGTAAGCGCGGGCAGCGATCACAAGGAAGATATGGAAAGATGCGCAGAGGCAGTGAAGCAGGGCCTGCTCGATGCAGGGGCCGGTAAGGCAGCCATCTATCCGACCGAAGGCTATCCTGTGGTGTATGCCGAAAAGATCGTCGATCCGGCTGCGCCTACCGTGCTCGTATATGGTCACTATGATGTACAACCGCCCGATCCGCTGGAGCTTTGGGCCAGCGGGCCTTTCGATCCGGTGATCAAAGACGGCAAGATCTATGCGCGCGGGTCTGCGGACGACAAGGGCCAGTTCTTCATGCACGTGAAAGCCATGGAGACTATGGTAAAGACAAATTCGCTTGCCAACAATATCAAGTTCATCATTGAAGGCGAGGAAGAAGTCGGCTCACCCAGCCTGGGAAAATTCATTGCCTCACATACCGGCCTGCTGAAAGCCGATGTGATCCTCATCAGCGATACGGCTATGATCAGCATGGATAATCCTTCTATCGATATCGGCGTTCGCGGACTTTCATACATAGAGGTTGAGGTTACTGGCCCCAACCGCGACCTGCACAGCGGCGTATACGGAGGCGCTGTTGCCAATCCCATTACGATGCTGGCTAAAATGATCGCCTCTTGTCATGATGAGAACAATCATATCCGCATTCCCGGTTTTTATGATGATGTAATTGAATCGAGCGCTGAAGAAAGAAAACTGATGGCCCAGGCGCCTTTCGATGAAGAAGGGTATAAAAAAGACCTGGGAGTAAAAGCGCTTTGGGGAGAAAAAGGATATACCACGAATGAAAGAACAGGAATAAGGCCCACGCTCGAGCTCAATGGCATCTGGGGTGGTTACACGGGCGAGGGAGCTAAAACTGTTTTACCCTCTAAAGCTTATGCAAAGATCTCTGCCCGGCTGGTGCCCAATCAATCGTCGAAAAAGATAACCGGTATATTGTTGAACTACTTCCGCAGCATAGCTCCGGAAGGCGTAACGGTTAAGGCGGAAGAGCACCATGGCGGCGAGCCCTATATGACGCCCATCGATTCAAAAGCTTATCGCGCCGCTGCCAAAGCCATTGAAAAAACATTCGGCAAACCGCCTGTTCCCGTTCGCGGCGGAGGCAGCATTCCCATCTGTGCGCTGTTTGAAAAAGAGCTGGGCATTAAGATCGTGTTCATGGGATTCGGATTGAACAGCGACAATCTGCATTCGCCCAATGAAAAATTTGATCTGTTCAATTTTCATAAAGGCATTGAGACCATTCCGTATTTTCATAAATATTTTACGGAAATGTAAAGCTGATCAGCAATTGATGTTTGGAGAAACCGGGGAGATTTTTTATTTTTCTTAAAAATAACCCCCAACTCAATTTCAATCATGGAAGTTACTGAACAACATCTGCTGGCCGATTTTGAAGTGAATCTTCAGCAAGCCGGTTCAGGCAAGCGTTTTGCGAATTATCTCATCGACCTGATTGTTTTTTACATTATTGCTCTTCTCTTTTTTACCATTCTTGCAGCAGCAGGAATTACAGACAAACTTTTCAGCAATGAAGACCTGGGCACCAATTTGCTCGACCGGTTGCTGACCTCCATTGTTCTCGGCATTCTTTGGGGAGCTACGGAGGCCCTCTTCAAGGGCAAAACCCTGGGCAAACTCATTACGGGCACCAGGGCAGTCAATATGGATGGCACGAATATCTCCGGCCAAACAGCCTTCCTGCGCGGCCTTAGCCGAATTGTACCTTTCGAGCCTTTCTCCGCCTTGGGAAACCCACCTTATCCCTGGCACGACAAGTGGACGAATACTTATGTCATCGATGAGAAGACATCCATGAGGCCACAGGAAAGCTGATTCTTTTTTAATTTTGTGTCGAACTTGCTTAGTGCAACACCATGTCTGAAAAAGAAAAGCTTCGTTTAGATAAATACCTCTGGGCCATCCGCCTGTTCAAAACCCGCACGCTGGCTGCAGAAGCCTGCGACAAGGGAAAAGTAAAATTCAACGGCAACCAGGCAAAAGCATCGCGGCAAGTGGCCGTGGGCGATGAATATGAAGTCAAAACAGAAGTCAAACGCTGGCGGATTAAAGTAACGGGCCTCCTGCATAACCGCATGCAGTATTCGGAAGCCATTAAATTCTATATCGACATCACTCCTGCAGAAGAGCTGGAAAGACTGCAGTTCCAGGCAGCGAGCTTTCATACCGGAAAAAGACTGAGCAAGATCGGCAGGCCCACCAAAAAGCAAAGACGCAAGCTGGATGATTTCCTCGAAGAATAGCGGCAATTTGTAAGTTTGCGCTATGAAGATCGATATACTCACCGTTTTGCCGGAATTGCTCGAAAGTCCTTTTTCCCACTCCATCTTAAAAAGAGCGGCGGAAAAAAAATTACTGCAGATCAACGTGCACCAGCTCAGGCAATGGGCAGTGAATGAATATGGCCAGGTGGATGATTACCAGTATGGAGGCGGGGCCGGCATGGTAATGATGTGCGAACCATTGGCCAAAGCCATTGAATCGCTTTCGGCAGAAGCTTCTTTCGATGAGATCATTTATATGACGCCCGACGGAGAGCGGTTCAATCAGAAAATGGCCAACCGGCTTTCGCTGAAACAAAACCTGCTCATCATCTGCGGGCATTATAAAGGGATCGACGAGCGCATCCGCCAGCAATTTGTAACGAAAGAAATTTCCATCGGCGATTATGTATTGAGCGGAGGAGAATTGCCCGCCGCTATTGTAGTAGATGCCATCGGAAGACTGATCCCCGGCGTGCTGAATGATGAAACGTCTGCCCTCTTCGATTCATTCCAGGACAATCTGCTGGCGCCTCCTGTATATACCAGGCCCGCCGATTTCCGAGGATGGAAAGTGCCGGAAGTATTGCTGAGCGGAGATCCCAAAAAAGTGGAAGCCTGGAGGAATGAACTCTCCCTGCAACGCACCCAGGAGCGCCGCCCCGATCTGTTAGAACGGGAATAAAAAATACAGCGCCAGGCAATAGGCCAAAATCATAATCAGATTGAGGGTGATGGTAAGCAGGTTAGGTAAAATTGCTCTTCTCATAAAGGATTTGATTTGCCTAACAAAAGAAAAAATGATGCCAAAGCAAACTTATCCACATAGGAGAAATACCTACGCCGAACGGAAAAATAACAGGAAGAATTTCAATGGGAAATCACTTTTTCAAATTGCTCAACCGGTTTATGATTGCCGGAGATAACGCCTTGTTATAAATCCTTATTTCATCAATAACACCATTAAACCAATAAGGAAACGTGGAATTATTAGCCTTTCCTATGAATAAGTCATTATTATTAGGCGTAAAGCTTGTAGTAATTGTATTGCTAACTCTTAGCTGTCCATCGACATATAATTTATTTTCAATACCGTTATAAGTATAAATAACAGTCATCCATTGATTCGTGTGTACATGATTGGATACATCGAACGCGCCGGCTGTATTGGCAGCATCACCAAAAAATCCTAACCAGGATTCTTGTGTAGTATCAACGGGTGAATAGCAATCATTGGTATTGATTGTTACCCTCAATCCATATATACCATTTGCTTGATCTTCTGTCCCCTTCATAAAAACCTGATTGCCGTGGCATTGCCCGGCGTAAAAGCCATTTAATTTAACAATAGCCATTAAGCTAATGCTGCTTGGATTAAGGGATGCACTACTCTTAACCTGCATATAACTGGAAGAACCGTTAAACAAATAAGCATTATTCTGATTTCCGAACCGGTCAGCCGTCTGAGTAGCATTACTAAATATGATATCATTTTCGTAACCGCTACTATCATTCAAATTGCCTCCGTTAAAGTTATAGTAAGCCACCAGACCATCCGTTAAATCATAAATACTGTCAATAATGACCGTAGTATCGTGAATGGTGACAGTAGTAGTGTCATGAATGGTTTCCGTTTTTTTGCAGGAGCTCAGTTGGGATGTAGTAGAAAAAAGAACGAGACAAAGCGAAACCGCACTAAGGAATGCTTTTAAAAATTTCATAGTTGTGGAGTTGAAGGGTAAAAATCAAAAATCCGTTGCAATTTATACAAAATAATGGTTTTTTCTAAATGATCGCACTTTTAATTGCTTAATTTCAAAAATTGAAAGAACGATAGTTATGAACCTGACCATCAAAGGCAATATAGTAGACATCTTCTCCCAAACCATCTACCCCACCGAGCTCATCACGGAAAATGGGATCATACGATCCATCACACCCTTGCCCGGCAGCCAGCTATCTACCTATATCCTCCCTGGCTTTATCGATGCGCATGTACACATCGAAAGCTCCATGCTGATCCCTTCCGAATTTGCCCGGCTGGCCGTTGTGCATGGAACTGTAGCAACAGTAAGCGACCCGCATGAAATTGCCAATGTATGCGGATTGCAGGGCGTTGAGTTCATGATCGAAAACGGAAAACAGGTTCCCTTTAAATTCAATTTCGGAGCGCCCAGTTGTGTTCCGGCCACCGTTTTTGAAACAGCAGGCGCTACGCTCGATGCAAGCCAGGTAGAAGCGCTGCTGAAAAAAAAGGAGATCAGATACCTGAGCGAAATGATGAATTTCCCCGGCGTGCTGAACCATGATGAGGAAGTGATGAAGAAGATCGATGCAGC
>CAYYZJ010000859.1:0-2364 GCA_964475615.1 uncultured Flavitalea sp.
TATCCCGACCAGGAAAAATTTTTAAAAAGAACCCAGGAGCTCGGCGCCATCTGGAACGGAACCACCGGCGATGAAAGAGTGAATTATTTTTTTACGTTCAATAAAGACAGCCTGGAAGCAGGATTGAAGTTCATGAATGCCGCCATCCGCTTTCCCATTTACCGGGTAGAAGATATGCAGAAAGAAAGACCCGTAGTGGACGGCGAATTCCAGCGCGGGGAAAGCAGCCCGGGCTTCCAATTATATTTCGAATGCCAGAAAAAAGTATGGGGCGATCTGGTGACCAGGAAAAACCCCATCGGCGATCACAATATCATCAATACGGCCACTCCGGAAAAGATGATGATCATCAAGAACAAATATTATTTCCCCAATAATTCCGTCCTCGTCATCTGCGGCGATGTGAAGCATGATGATGCTTTTGCAAAAGCCAAAGCCATCTTCGGCGACTGGGCCAGCAGCGGCTTCAACCCCCATGAAAAATATCCGATACCGGAATTTGAACCCATCAAATCGACCGAATATTTTGTAAAGGAATCGTCCATCGCCAAAACGCCTTATGAAATGTACTGGTGGCAAGGCCCCGATTACCGCCACGATTCGGCAGCCACCATAGCAGCCGATGTGTTTTCCACCATACTCGGCATGAACTCTTCCAAATGGCAGCAGGCATTGATCGATAAAGGGCTGGCCACTTCCGCATCGGTGAACTATCAAACCTGCAAATATGTTGGCCCCATCACCATTTTTGTAGTGCCCAATCCCAATAAATTAAAAGAATGCAATGATGAGATCGCCAGGCAGATCAAGATGTGGGCAGATGCCGATTATTTCACCGACGAGCAACTGGAAGATGCCAAGCAGATCATGCGCAGGAACGATATCCGGCAGAACGAAAAGCCTTCCGTGCTGCCGCATTCGCTGACCTTTCAGTGGTGCAGCACTTCGCTGGATTATATGACCGATTACATCAGCAATTGCCAGAAAGTGACGAGGGCCGATATACAGCGGTATATCAACACCTACGTTACCGGAAAGCCTTTTGTGGCCGGGATGATCATCAGCCCCGAGATGAACAAATCGCTGAATGCTTCAGCTTTCTTCAAACCCAATTTATAATTCCAACACTGCAATCATGAAAAAATATATTCTTTCCGCAATATGCCTGCTGAGCTTTTCATTGTGGTCATTTTCACAGGCAAAAGATCCTTACGACATGACGATCAGCGGCGTAAAGGTGATCGTACAGCCCAGCAACAATGAGATCGTTGAGATCATGACCCTGATCAAAGGCGGCGTGCAGAACTATACGGCCGATAAAGCCGGCATCGAAGACCTGGCCATTACCGCACTTACCGAATGCGGAACGGCAAAGGACGATAAGAACAGTTTCAAGAACAAACTGGACAAGGTGAGCGCCGAAATGTACGGCGATGCAGGCATGGACTATTCTTCCTTTACCATGAACTGTATTAAAAGTGATTTCGATGTAGTATGGCCCTTGTATGTCGACGCGTTGACAACGCCCCGCTTCGATGCCAAAGAATTCGACCGCATCAGGCAGGATGCCATCAACAGGTTGAAAGCGCAATCTTCGCAGCCCGATTATTCCATCAATAAAATGGCCAGGGAAACGGCATTTGCCGGAAAGGATTATGCCAAGAGCCCCGAAGGAACTGAAGCTACCGTAACCAAACTCACTCCCGAGCTAACCAAAGCTTATTATCAATCCGTGCTCACGCGCTCGAGGTTGCTGATCGTGGTAGTGGGTGAAATCGATCGCCCGGTGCTGGAAGAAAAGATCAAGGCATTGCTTGCCGGAATTCCACAGGGCAAACCTTTTGTATTGAAGAGACAAACTTATTTGCCCAGGACGAACAGCTTCAAGGAAGAGAAAAAAGACCTGGCCACCAATTATGTTCAGGCCGTTGCCAGCGCCCCGCTTCCCGGAACGCGCGATTACAATGCATTCACGCTGGCCTGGCGCATCTTTTATGACCGCCATTTCCTGGAAGTGAGAACCAAGAACGGCTTGTCTTACGCGCCAATCACGTATTTCGACGGCGGACTGAGCCCTACGGCAAACATCTATGTATCCACCACCGATCCGAATAAATACATCGGCGTGCTCGATAACCTTATCGAAAAAACCAAGAAAGAAGGCTTTACGGAAGATGAGCTGAAGAATGTGAAGAGCACCTACATCACCAGATTCTATTCGAGGCAGGAAACCAATTCTGCCCAGGCTGCTTCGCTTGCCGCCAATGAAATATTGCATAACGACTGGCGCCGCTCGCTTACGTTGAATGATTCACTGAAAAATGTTACCGTAAGCGACCTGAACAAGACCTTCAATAAATATAT
>CAYYZJ010000860.1:0-1745 GCA_964475615.1 uncultured Flavitalea sp.
CGATTATGGATGCACGCTGAAAATATTCCATCGCGATATAGCCAAGAACCTGGGCTTGTACGGCGACATGCACCGGTTCATTCCCGTGCTTGCTGCACTACAGGGGGCCAGGATGACGGAGATCCCGGTAAAGCATCATCCGCGCATCCATGGCCAGTCGAAATACGGCATCGGCCGCACTACCCGGGTATTGAGCGATCTGATGCTTGTGCTGTTCATGCAAAAATATTTTCAAAGGCCCATGCATTTTTTCGGGCCTGCGGGCATGCTGCTCTTTTTTATCGGCATACTCATCAATGCGTACTTGCTGGTATTGAAAATAATGGGAGAGCAGATCGGCGGAAGACCCTTGCTGATACTGGGTGTGATATTGCTGCTGGCAGGATTGCAGTTGATCCTTTTCGGATTCATCGCGGAGATCCTTATGCGCACTTATTATGAATCGCAGGATAAAAAGGCATTCCGGATCAGGTCGGTCATCGAATACAAGAACACGCAAGCATGAAGAAATGGTTGATCATCCTGCTCAAAGGCGCGGTTGCCATAACGGCCATGTATATCGCCTTTCGGCATGTGAACATGAAAGAGCTGAAAGCGCTGTCGTGGGATCTTTCCCTGTTATGGCTTTTGCCGGCGTTCATTTGTTTCAATGCTTCGCAGTTCATCAGCGCGTACCGGCTGCTGCAATATTACCGTTTGCTGAAACCGGAAATGGATTACCGGTTCAACCTGCAGTTGTATTACCAGGGCATGTTCTATAATCTTTTTTTGCCTGGTGGCGTTGGCGGAGATGTATATAAGGTGATGGTATTAAAAAATCGCGGCCTTGCCTGGATACCTGCTACCAAAGCCACTTTGCTCGACAGGATCACCGGCCTGATCGTATTGCTGGCCATACCGGCGGCGCTGATCAATTTTATTGAGCCGCCGTTTCCGGGATATTTATCGCGACTGGCTTTTCCTGCCATGCTTGCCGGTTTCATTGTATATTGGTTCATCGTTCGTTATTATTTCAAACCTTTCGGCGCCGCTATCGGCAAAGCTGCTTTGCTGTCGGTAGGTGTACAGGTTTTTCAGTTGCTTTCTTTTTTCTGCCTGCTGCTTTTTTTGCGCGCTTTGCCCGGACAATGGATGCAGTATGCCATTCTGTTTTTTGCGGGCAGCGTTATTGCTGCATTGCCCATAAGCATCGGCGGCATCGGAACGCGCGAGCTGGCGATGGCCACAGGCGCGGCCTGGCTGCATGTATCGCAGACCATAGCCGTCAGCGCCAGTATTTTTTTCTATATCATAACGGCGTTGAGTGCGATTGCGGGGTGGCTGGGAGCGAGGAAGAGGAGATTCTGATCATTTTTTCCTGTCGCTGCTGAAAGAATCCCTGAACACAAATCGGAACTAGGGATAGTTTTCCAGCGTCTTGATCTTTCTATAGCAAATTAAAAGAGGAATCAGACCAATGACGCCGAATGAGCAATCGATCAGGCGCCAGTACAGCGGTATTTTTCTTACACTTCCTGCAATGAGGGCCAATGGAAAGATCATAAAACAGGCAATGATCCCGAATTCGATGATCCATTTGTTTTTGACCGGATCTTTCAGCGGCCCGAAAAAAGCATCCGTGGCTGGATTATCTTTTTTATCGTATCGCTGGCGATCAGCGGCGCCACTGCCTTTGCATTGGAAACAGAGCTGGCCTGGCTCGACCGGCTCTTTTCCTCTTCGCCAAGCAGTTTACAGCAATGGAT
>CAYYZJ010000861.1:0-1787 GCA_964475615.1 uncultured Flavitalea sp.
TGGGAAAATTCCTGCTCAGCCCCGATAAAGGCGATTCATTCTATGCAATATGGAAAGACGATAAAGGAACCGAGCACCGTACCGATTTTCCCGCAATAAAGCCGGATGGTGTGGTATTGCGCGTGATGAGCGGAAATAAAAAAGTATTTTTTTCCGTGGCCCGTTCTTCGGATAATGCTGACCGGTATAACCGCCTCAGCATTATCGGCCACATGAACCAGCAACTGGTATACAAGGCCCTCGTTAACCTCAGCGATAATTTCATGAGCGGGGGCTCGATACCGGTAGACCAGCTTCCCTCCGGCATTCTGCAGATAACCGTCTTCGACAGCAACAACCGGCCGCTTGCCGAACGGGTTGTTTTTGTGAACAATCATGAATATACATTTTCACCCGATCTTTCCATCGATGTAAAAGGAGTAACCAAACGCGGAAGGAATGTGATCAGCATCGATGTTCCCGATACCTTGCGAACCAATCTATCCATCGTGGTTACCGATGCCGAATCGGACGGAAAGCAGAAGAATGAAGACAATATCATTTCCCGGCTGCTGCTCACCGGCGATATCAAGGGTTATGTATATGATCCCTATTACTATTTCTCCAATTCATCCGACAGCACGGCCCAGCATCTCGACCTGGTGATGCTCACGCACGGATGGCGCCGTTTCAGATGGGATCAGCTTGCGCTGGGCAAGCTTCCCGTCATTAAATATCCTCCGGAGAATTATCTTTCCATCAGGGCAGATGTATTCGGCGTGGATGCATCGCGCATATCGAAGGATGAAAGCATCAATATGATCCTCCGGAAAAAAGATTCGAGCATACAGATGCTTGACCTGCCCGGCATAGCTCCCGGCAAATTCGGCGTTTCCGGGCTGATCTTTTATGATACGGCGCATGGTTATTATTCGTTTAATGTTAACCGTAAGCTTTCCAGCGACGGCGCCATCGTGTTCAATACCGGATTGTTCAACGGGTACAAAAAGATCAAACCATTGATCAACACCTATACAGCCTGGTCGGCTGAAGATTCCGCCTTGCTGAGAAAGAACAGGTTTATTGCAGAAGAATCGGCAAAGCTCATTACCAATAATAAAGTGCAGACCCTGGAATCCGTTACCGTAAAAGGCCGCGCAAAATCGGCAGCCCAAAAGCTGGATGAAGAATATACTTCGGGACTGTTCAGCGGCGGCGATGCCTACACCTTCGACCTGGTAAACGATCCCATTGCCAGTTCTTATATGGACATCTTCACTTATCTGCAAGGGAAAGTGGCCGGCCTGCAGATCACCACGGCAGGGCCGGGAGGAACTCCCTCCATGCAATGGCGCGGATCCAGACCTACCGTGTACCTGAACGAAATGCAGGTGGATCCTTCACAGTTGCAGAGCACGCCCGTGTCGGACATTGCCATGGTAAAGGTATTCCGTCCCGGATCGGGAGTAGGCTTCGGCGGCGGAGCAGGCGGAACGATTGCCGTGTATACCAAAAAAGGATCGGAGAACAGGCCCGATCCCAATATCAAAGGGCTCGACCAGGTAAGGCTGATCGGTTATTCGCCGATCAAGGAATTTTACTCTCCCGATTACAGCCAGCCGAATGATCTGAATCAAACGGAAGATATCCGCACTACGCTTTACTGGAATCCTTATATCCTGACGGACAAAAGCAATCACAAGGTCACCGTTCAGTTTTACAACAGCGATATCACGCGCAAGCTCCGGGTGGTGCTGGAAGGATTTAATGGGATCGGCAAACTGACCCGGGTGGAAAAGATCATTGAA
>CAYYZJ010000862.1:0-2456 GCA_964475615.1 uncultured Flavitalea sp.
TGAATTCGCTTTCGGATGAAGAGCTCATCTATAAACTGTACGAGGCTGCCAGGTCGGGGGTGGAGCTCAAGCTGATCGTGCGCGGCATTTTCTGCATGTATTCGAGAAACAAAAAATTCATCAGGCCGGTAACTGCCATCAGCATCATCGATGAATACCTGGAGCATGCCAGGGTGTTCATATTTCATAATGAGGGTAAAGAAAAAGTGTATATCTCTTCGGCCGACTGGATGGTGCGCAACCTCGATCACCGCGTGGAAGCCACCTGCCCGGTATTGGACGAAAGCATCAGGAAGGAATTGAAGGACATTCTGGATATCCAGTTATCCGACAATGTAAAGGCAAGATGGCTCGACAATGAGCTCAGCAACCAGTACAAGCGGGATCATTCAAAGAAAAAGATCCGTTCCCAGATTGATATCTATAATTATCTGCATCAAAAAAACATCAAGAGCACGGAAACTGTTTTTCTGCCGCTAACGGAAGTGAACAGTGAAGTTGTTTCAGCGATCTGAAAAACCGCACCATTTAATGAAACTGGCAGCAATAGACATCGGAAGCAATGCAGCGAGGCTGCTTATTTCGGAAGTTACCATCAGCAACGGTAAACCTGAGTTCAATAAGATCAATCTGGTTCGTGTGGCATTGCGGCTGGGTTTTGATGTGTTTGAGAAAAGAGAGATATCTCCGGAAAAAGCCACGATGATCGTCAATACGATGAAGGCATTCAAATCCCTGCTGGATGCGTACGAGGTGATCCATTTCAAGGCTGCCGCCACTTCTGCCATGCGCGATGCGCGCAATGCAGCCTCCGTCATCAGCCGGGTAAAAAAAGAAACCGGAATAGAGATCGAAGTGATCAGCGGCGGCGAAGAAGCGGCTTTTATTTATGAAAACCATATTGCGGAAAATCTCGACAAACAGCATTCCTATCTGTATATCGATGTAGGCGGCGGAAGCACGGAGCTTACTTTTTTTGCAGAGAACAAAATGGTCTTTAAGGAATCCTTCAACATAGGTACGATCCGCCTGCTGAAGAACCAGGTAACCGAACAGCAGTGGGCCAATATGAAGGACTATATCAAGAAGGAAACGAAGGGGCACGATGATGATATCATTGCCATTGGCTCGGGCGGCAATATCAACAAGGTCTTTTCACTGTCCAAGCGCAAGGACGGCAAACCGCTTACGCTGGAGTTGCTCAAGGATTATTATAAGGAGCTCAGCAATTTTACGGTTGCCGAACGCATCCGGTTGTATAAATTCAGGGAAGACCGCGCCGATGTGATCGTACCTGCTTTGCAGATATACATCAACGTTATGAGGTGGGCAAATACGGAAGAGATCTACGTGCCCAAGATCGGACTGGTTGACGGACTGATCCAGCATTTGTATGAAGAGCTCAAGCGAAAGGGGAAGATCTACAGTGTATGAAAATACCATTAACAGGGTATTGATGGGGCTGGTGTAAAACAGTACTTTCGTTTTGTGAGCGCCATTTCCATAACAAAACTGTATGACCGGCTTTCCGTCCAAATGGGTAAGGATGCAGCGGAATGCCTTACCTCTTTTGTTGAGGAGAAAATAAATCATACCTTTGCTGATAAGATGGAAGTCCTGGCCACCAAAAAAGATTTGTCCGATCTCAGAGCCGATCTGAGAACGGAAATGCTCGGCATAAGAGCAGAGCTTATCGGCATAATCGGCAACACCAAAGCCGAGCTCATTAAATGGATGTTCATTTTCTGGGCAGGCCAGGTCATCACCACTTTCGGCTTCATCCTGCTTTTCCTGAAAAAATAGAAATTCAAAAATGCCATTTTCCGGGTATTGACGCCGCTTGAATAAAGCAGTACTTTTGTTTCATGCGTACGATTTCCATAACAAGATTATACGATCAGCTTTCCGCCAAGGTGGGCAGGGAAACGGCAGAGCAGTTTACCTGCTTTGTTGAAGAAAAAATAAATGATACGTTTGCCGGCAAGATGGAAGTCTTTGCTACAAAACAGGATTTGTCCGATCTGCGGGCAGAGCTTGTCGGAATGATCGGCAATACCAAGGCCGAGCTCATTAAATGGATAATTGTTTTTTGGGCAGGCCAGGTCATCACCATTTTAGGCTTCATCCTGCTTTTTCTTAAAAAATAAATAACCATTCAAAAAGCCGGTCTGAAATTGCTTCCGCCTCTTGTTTATTCTACACATAATTCCATACCTTAGCACCTCTTCACCGGGATTATGTTTTATTCTAATGCAGAGCCATTTCCCATTTTTTGCTGATCACTTTTAAAAAGCAATCATGACAATTCAACGGGAAATCAAAAAAATCACGACCAACACACTGCAGAAAATGAAGGCGTCCAGGGAAAAGATATCCATGCTCACCGCTTATGATTTTTCCTTTGCCCGCCTGTTCGATGCCGCAGGCATCGACGTGATCCTGGTAGGCGATTCAGC